>JAGNOY010000131.1 GCA_017989935.1 Chitinophagaceae bacterium | reverse complement strand
TCTACAAGTCCACGATACCTTCCAGAAAGATAAATATTACCCATATCGTCAACAAGAGTTTGATAGATGTAAATAAAATCATTCAGGTAGTTTACTGGCATCCAGCTATAAGACCAAGCTACTGTATTATTTGGTGACATGACTAAAATGCCGCTTCCAGGATTTTTTACAACAGGTTCATTATAAAAATGATTATTCATCGGCATCGCTTTTGTACTGTCGCTTAATATCAAGCTATACACCATATTGTTGTTGGGTAATTTTTCAAAATCTGTTATTGTAGGCGAGTATTGTTTGCTATCTAATTGCAGATAGTTTTCGTACACTTGCGCAAACAATGATTGTAAACAGCATAAACCTAAAAAAGTGAGTATTGTTTTTTTCATTTGGTGATTGATAAAGAGTTTAAGAAATGAGGTTGCTTTGTAAAGGTAGCTTTGTTTTTAATACAAAACTGATCAGAATAAATTCTTCAAATAATCAAAGAAGTAGGAATAGGCTACAGATCTAATGATTACAGCAAACAGACAAAGTTTTACGAGCTGTTTGGCTTGTACGCCAAAGCCATAACCAATACCAATACTTGCAGGGGCTCCTAGTAAAAAGGTACCTATAAACCCAATTCCAAAAACCCCATATTGATGCCAAAGTTTTAGCAGAAATTTTTCTTTGGCACCCTCTTTTTTTACTTTTGGCGTCGTACTTGGCTTTTGGTACTTAGCTATAAATTCTTTGATTTTGTCGCCTAAGAATGCAGCTATAAATACGCCACTAATGCCACCAGTTAAGGTTGCGAGGCAAATAATGTGAGGCGATAATTTAAAGGCCATGCCTGAAGCAATTGCTACATAGATTTCAAAACTAGAAAGGAAGGTAACTGTTAGGATTTTATAAATCATATACTTGTCAATAAAAGGCAGCAAATAACTTTGAAGGTCGTAAAGGTAGAACAATTTTCTATTGATTCTTTCTGTTCTTTTGTTGTAATACTTCGTATTTCTTGCCTCGAGAGGCTAGGTGTATTTTAAGTAGAATGGTGACATATATAGTTTGAAAAAGTGGTTTGTTAAATCTTCTGTTCCAATTTTAAAAAAAGCACCAACGTAACCACTGAACAACATGAATGATTTGGCATAATTATCGACATTTATGCAAACAGTAGAAGTACTATTTCATTTTACAATTTGATATCTTCCAATATGAAAATAATAAAACTGTTCGAAACTTGAATTTATATGCACCTCAACAACTTTTCGAAAGTCCTAATCTTTGGAAAAGTTCTAATAACAACCCAATTGCACTAATTTTTATTTTGCTAAAGTATAAGCACAAAAAAACCGACTCCTAAGAATCGGCTTTTGTAAGTGCCCAGAACAGGAATCGAACCTGCACATCCTTGCGAATACAAGATTTTGAGTCTAGCGCGTCTACCAATTCCGCCATCTGGGCCTCAATAACAAGGAGTGCAATATTACAACAATTAGTTTATTCTCATAAAATTTAATCAGACATTTTTCTGAAGCTATTAACAGCCTCTATTAGCTTGATTTGTAAAGTACAAATAATTCTTTACCACATTCTCTCTTATTTTTACGACTTTTAATCCTTTACAATGATCGATTCCACTATATACAAACAAATTTCATCAACTAATCAAGCTTCTTTGTTAGGGCTTCAGCGCAAAAGTTTCTTGCTTAGCATGCTGAGAATTAGCTTGTTTGTGTTGGCTGCTTATTCGATCTATGCCTTAGCAAAAGGTCAAGGACAACTTTGGATTGCTTTACTTTCTATGAGTTTGGTGATTTTTCTAGTGGTGATTCGTGTGCACAATAATATGACTGAAAAAATCAAATTCATTAAAGCACTTATCGAAATTAATGTAGATGAAGTCGATTTCCTTGAACGTAAGCGAAGACCAACAGAGAATGGTACATCTTTCAAAGATGCCCTTCATCCTTACGCCGAAGATTTGGATATTTTTGGAGACAATTCTTTGTTTCAATTCATCAATCGCACCGAAACTTTTCCAGGGAAATTGCATGTGGCCAATTCCATGAAGGGTCATTTGTCATTCGAAGAAATTCAACTCACCCAACAAGCTGTGAAAGAATGTACACCTAAAATAAATTGGCGTCAATCTTTGATGGCTCAAGGTCGTGTGCAACAAGATCAAGAACTTTCCTATAATCAACTCATAGATTGGAGTAAATCAGATATTCAACCTGTTCCTTTATGGATGAGGGTTTTGAGCTTTATCTTACCTGCCGCTTTGATCATTTTGGTGGTGATGTACAATTTCACAGACCTTGAAATGTATTGGAAATTAGCCTCGTTTATTTTTACCTTGAACCTGATTATTTTTTCGCAATGGCTAAAAAAAATCAAACAAGAAATGCCCAAAGCAGAAAAAATCCATGCTCAATTATTGCAATATGGCAAACTCATGGCCTTGATAGAACATGAAACTTGGACTAGCGAAAAAATGAAATCATGCCAAGCATCCTTGCAAACTCAACAAAAGTCGGCAAGTCAGCTAATTCTTAAATTATCAAGTTTATTCGAACGCATGGATTCATTGAATAATTTGGTCGGAGCGGTCTTGTTTAATGGCGTAGGTTTATACCATATCCATGTCTTTCACACGCTCAATCAATGGCGACAACAAAATAGTCAGTTCTTAACTGTTTGGCTCAATACAATAGGCGAGGTTGAATGTATTAATAGCCTAAGCAATCTGAGTTATAATCATCCTCATTATTGTTTTCCGACACTCAACCAACAGGCTAACATCGAATACAAAGGTTTAGGGCATCCTTTAATTCCTGATGATAAACGGGTGAATAATGATATATCATTTACCCAACAGCCTTTTGTGATCTTAACTGGCTCAAATATGTCTGGCAAAAGTACCTTTCTGCGAAGTCTAGGTGTCAATGCAGTACTGGCTGGCATGGGCGGAGCGGTATGTGCACAACAAGCTAATATTCACCCACTCAACTTGATAGTATCCATGCGCCTTTCAGATTCGTTGGGCGAAAACGAATCCTTCTTTTTTGCTGAAGTTAAGAAGTTGAAATATATTATGGATACCTTGCGTCAAGGACCGTGTTTTATTTTATTAGATGAAATTTTAAGAGGCACCAATTCCGAAGATAAGCGCAATGGCACTATTTTATTTCTCGAAAAGTTAATCAAATTAAACGCCATCGGGGTTATTGCTACCCACGATATTGAAGTCTGCAAAACCACCGATCTTCATCCAAATTACTTGAGTAATCAATGCTTTGAAGTAGATTTAAGTCATCAAGAATTGCATTTCGATTATACACTTCGTCAGGGTATTTGCCAGAACAAGAGCGCCACTTTTTTGATGAAGAAAATGGAAATTATTTAGGATAGCGATTCTTTTTTGGGCGGCACACACGCTATCTCTGCAAGCCATCTCGTTTTTAAGAACGAGATGGGCTTTCCGTTCTATCGTTGCCGCAATACAAACAGCCTTCATGTATTGGTTACCATCTGGTGTTTTCATCAAAAACAGTATTTGCAAGCTCAATCTCATTAAATTAATTTTTCTAACGACGCTAGGTTGTTTACTTTTGCAATCTTCAATCGAATCATGAAAAATCACTTTCTTTGTTGGTGTTGTTTAGGACTATTCGCCTTACTGTTCAGCTCTTGTGAAAAGACAGTCGATATCAACTTGAGCTCAACAGAAAAATTGGTCGTGGTGGAAGGTGTCATCGAAACAGATCAATTACCTTATGTGAGTCTAACAAACAGCATTGGTTTTTTCGATAAAATTGATTTAAGTGCTGTAAACTACGTTCACCAAGCCCAAATTCAAGTGCTTGATTTGAACACAAATCAACAAATTACACTTCGAGAATATAGTGTTGATACTACTATTGGCAGCGAAACTTTTTCTTTCAATATTTATGGTCCAGATATTTCAGATCCTGTAGCCATGAATTTCAAGGGGCAAGTAGATCATTCCTATAAGTTAACCATACTAAGCAGTGGTAAAACGTATGAGGGAGTGGCTAAAATTCCAGTTACTCCACCTTTAGATTCTGTGTGGATAGAACCTGTACCAGGTCGTGAAACCGAATATGCAGCACTTAAGGCTTTATACAGTGATCCAGATTCCTTAGGAAATGCAGTCAGAATAGAAACCTTATTAAAAAAGAAGAATAAAACTGGTGATGTTGAAAGGTATCTGACTTCATTTAATTCTGTGTATGATGATGGAGTTATTAATGGCACACGCATCCCGCTTTCAATTGATCTTGGGTATGATAAATCCAAGCAATATTCTCAAGACGAATTTCAAACACTTGGATACTTGCATCGTGGAGATACAGTTACGTTGAAATGGAGCGCTATAGATCGTGGGGTGTTTAAGTTTTGGGAACTCTTAGCCATCTCAGCTGGCAGTGTAGGCAATCCCTTTGCCTCGCCAACAAAAGTACAGGGCAATGTCAAAGGCGCCTTAGGGGTGTGGAGTGCATTCAGTCCAATATATTATACCGTAGTAGATACTTTAAAATAAAAAATAATAACGCATATGTCTAACGAAATCGAAAAAGTCAAAGTTTTAATAATAGGTTCTGGTCCTGCAGGTTATACAGCAGCCATTTACGCCTCAAGAGCTAATTTACATCCTGTCATGTATCAAGGTTTGCAACCTGGTGGACAATTAATGATCACTACAGAAGTTGAAAATTATCCTGGATATCCTGAAGGTGTGATGGGACCAAAAATGATGCAAGAATTTGAAGAGCAAGCGCGCAGAATGGGTGCAGATATTCGTTGGGGTATTGCCACAAAAGTTGATTTTTCTGTGAAGCCTTATCGTGTAGAAGTCGATGAAGAAAAATGGATAGAGGCTGATGCTGTGATTATTTCTACAGGTGCCTCAGCCAAATGGTTAGGCATTCCTGAGGAAGAAAGATTGGCTACAACTGGAGGCGGTGTTAGTGCATGTGCTGTTTGTGATGGTGCATTTTTTAAAGGTAAAGAAGTCGCGATAGTTGGCGCAGGTGATACAGCTTGCGAAGAAGCCATGTATTTAAGTAAAATGTGTAGCCAAGTGCATATGCTGATTCGTAGCGAAAAAATGAGAGCTAGTATGGTGATGCAAGACAGAGTGCTAGCTACCCCCAATATTAAAGTGTATTGGGATACCGTCATAGATTCTATTGAAGCTGAAGAAAAAATTAAAGCATTAAATGTGAAAAATAACGCCACAGGAGATATTCAACATATTCCTGTAAGCGCTTTGTTTGTGGCTATTGGGCATAAGCCAAATAGTGATATATTTAAACCATTTCTCGACATGGATGAAACAGGGTATATTCTAACACAACCAGGAACAACTAAAACAAATGTTGAAGGTGTTTTTGCCAGTGGAGATGTGCAAGATAAAAACTATCGACAAGCGGTTACAGCTGCAGGAAGTGGTTGCATGGCGGCCTTAGATGCAGAGCGTTATTTGAGCGAACATGGATTACACTAAACTGTATCAAGTAATATCAAATGATGAAAGATTGGAAGACTCAATGGAACGAAAGGTATAGTCAACAAGCGTATGCATACGGAGTCAACCCGAATGAATACTTTAAACAAATTCTTCAATCATTGCCTGTTGGAAATTTATTATTACCAGCAGAGGGAGAGGGGCGCAATGCGGTGTATGCTTCCAAGTTAGGATGGAAGGTTTCGGCCTTTGATATCAGTGAGCAAGCTAAAGTTAAAGCAATGCAACTTGCCAAGATTCATGAAGTAGAATTTGATTATCAAATTGGCGAACTTGAATCCTTCAATTATGCAGCTAATCAATTTGATGTAATTGCTTTGATATACGCACATTTACCTGCTGAAATTAAATCAAGCACTTACAGACAATTTGATCGATTAATTAAAAAAGATGGTTTTGTAATTGCAGAAGTGTTTAGCAAAAATCATTTGACCTATGTAACAGAAAATCCAAGTGTTGGCGGTCCACGAAATGCAGAGATGCTTTTTTCGACAGATGAATTCATGCATTATTTTAAAGGGTATAAGGTGATTGAATTGGTTGAGCAAGAGATAGAATTACATGAAGGGATGTTTCATCAAGGGAAAGGCTCTGTGATTAGATTTGTGGCACAAAAAATATAAGTGGTGTAAAGATTTTAGTTTATCTTGCATCTAGCTATGAGAATTCTTTTATCCATTTTTTTTTCACTGATTTTTTTTGCATCCTGCAATAAGTCATGCCCTGAAGAAAACTCTGAAT
>JAGNOY010000130.1 GCA_017989935.1 Chitinophagaceae bacterium | reverse complement strand
TATTGGTTTTGCATCAGTGTCGCTTAAATAGGGACTGTTTATTTCACCAGTGCCTCAAATTCAAGGAAACGTGTAAATTTGAATAATGCAATTTGTCCTTTATACAATGATGTAGAAGTTGAAGATACTTGTGAAAAATGATATATCGTAAATAATATACAAGCTTTTCGAACAGACAGGGGTATTACATGCACTAATTGATCACCTAATTTCCTTCAAACTTTCTGAAATCAGTTGTTTTCATGAAATACAGTAGATCGAATTTAGGAGAAGCTGATTATAGAATAATAACAAGGATTCTCGGCCAAAATCTGTTGCTCTAGACACCTTCATTTAGCCAATATTGAATTATTTTTTTGCTTTAAAACTTTCAATGGCATTTCGAGTAAATTGACTCAATACCAATTTGCCACTCATGGCTGCCCTTTCATCTAATAAAGATTCCCAATGTTCAGTGCCTTTCCAAAATACTTTTTTTAGCATGGCCATGGCTTCGGGGTTACTATGACTAAGTTTGTCTGCCAAATGTCTTACCGCATCATCAAGTTCTTCGGTGTTTTTATAGATTTCACAATATAAACTGTGTTTTTTGGCCCATTCTGCACTGCGCCATTCTGTAGCATCCATGGCTAATTGTGAAAAACAAGAAGTGCCTAATTTTCTTTCCACTGCAGGACCAACCACAAATGGTCCGATGCCTACGGCTAGTTCACTGAGTTTTACTGAAGCAGATTCTGTAGCCATTGTGTAATCGCAGGCTGCAGCTAAACCAACGCCACCACCCACTGCCTTCCCATGCACACGACCGATCACAAATTTATGCGCTTTGCGAATTGCATTGATGACAAGTGCAAATCCCGAAAAGAATTTTTTGCCAGCAGCCTCATCGTTAATTGCAATCAGTTCGTCAAAACTAGCCCCAGCGCAAAAAGCTGTATTGCCTGCGGAGCGTAATACGATTACTTTAACTCTTTCGTCTTGACCCGCTTTATCAATGGCCGCAGCTAATTCATGCAAAATTTTCGCAGGTAATGAATTGCTTGCAGGATGAAAAAATTCGATACTTGCAATGCCGTGATCTAATTCTGTTTGAACATAACCTTGTTGATAGTCTTGCATAATTGTTTTTTGTAAAAGTAACCAAAATTGTATTTTTTCAAAAATTGCTTATAAAATCATTTTCAGGCCTAATTTTCTAAAGTTGAAACTAGCGATATCTGAAAGACGTGTAAACTAAAAGAAGGTTCTGCTAAACGTGATTGCTTTGTTGTAATGAACTACAATTCCTTCGAAATCAATTAGAGATTACAAATCTCAAACAATCGGTTTGTAGAAACTTTATTCCCATCGTTTGCCAAACCTAACGTCCGCATAAATGTTCAGAAAAACAGCGTTGTTTTTGGCGTTAATCATGATAGGAATTTCTTTGGTATAAAGTTCTGCAGAGGCACCAATTTCAACACCTAAAAATGTTTTTCGGGTAGGAGCATAATCAAAATTAAAACCTGATCTTAAAGCAAGGCCAGGTTGTAGTTTAACTTCTCCAATGCCTTTAGTGAAATTACTTCCGCCAATAATCGTGCCTTGATTTTTAGTATCAAGAAATGATTCTTTATTTTGCTCGGAGTATTTGGCATATTTTCTTACGTATACATTGCCTTCAGGTACAAGCAAATCTAGATAATATGGTTTAAGGATACCTAAAGAAATTCCTGCGCCATAGACCCAATGTATCACGACACTTTTTTTGTCTAGTTTGCCTGTGATGGGCTTCATGTTCGAATAGCCAAATTTGAACTGATAAAAGTTATTGATTTTGCCATACTTGTATGAAACAGGTTTTACTTCACCAGGATTTACCACACCGAAATTTTCATTGAGGTTTGAAGATTCTTTTGGATGATGTTTTTCAGAAAGATCAATCCAAATGGTGCCTGTATGCAATCGATCCTCATCTTCTGAATGAATAAATCCACGATTAATCATAAAACCCCAACCATCGCTAGCCAAACGATAACCTACACTGATTTCTTGAGTCAAGGGTGCTATCTTTTTTTTGCGTATGGCCTGAACTGATGCTTTATTTTGATCTGCTAATTTCTTCTTTTCTGCCAGCACTTTTTCACGAGCTAATTTTAATGAATCTAATTTTGCTGTTCGTGCAGAATCTGCAGGTGAAAAATCTGTTTGTGTAAACTCTTCTAATTCCTCATTTTTCTTGGCCTTGGATTTAGCTTTAGCGGCCTTTTTTTTAGCGTTTTCTCTTTCGTTTCTGATTTCGGCCAATGAATCGCGCCTTCTTTGTTGTGCAGCTTTAATGATTTCTATTCTTTGTTGATTTGCCAATCGAATAGAATCTGTTTTAATTTTATTAGCTTGTCTTATAGAATCTGCGCGACTTTGACCATGAGATGATTGGGCTTGTTGTATTAAGCCTACAATGCACATTAAGGTAAATATGATAGGTATACGAGTCACGAATATCAAAACTAACGTAAATTTACCAAAATTCAATAGATTATGACTGCTAGTGTATTATATACCAAAGATTTAAGAACCACTTGTACCCACCTTCAAAGTGGGACTATTATTGAAACTGATGCCCCCAAAGACAATCAAGGCTTGGGAGAAAGATTTAGTCCAACTGATTTAGTAGCCACCGCGCTTGGAGCTTGTATGGTGAGCATTATGGGTATTGCAAGTAAAACGCATGGCATGAATGTAGAAGGTACTAGGGTAGATGTTGAAAAAATCATGGTGGCAGACCCATTGAGAAGAATTGGCGAAATTAAAATTCAACTTCATTTCTCAAGTGAGCATGTATACAGCGACAAGGATAAAAAGATTTTAGAGCATGCTGCAATGACTTGTCCTGTTTTTTTAAGCTTGCATCCGGATACAAAAAAGACCATTCAATTTAATTGGGGCTAATTTAAGTTCTTGACAGAAAATTAATTTAGGAGGTTGTTGCGGCAACGATGGCAGTGAAAAGCTTGACTGACCGCTCTGGGGCAGGCAACTTGCAACGAACAGCGTGTATGCCGCCCAAAAAAATATTTTAATTTCTTAATACCTTATATCCTATGGCGCACTGCAAGCATCTTTTTCGATCGCAATATTCTTTTTTGAGTTGAATGGCTGCCTGCGAATCTGCAGCATCGGTAATATTAAATCCTTCTTGACGCATCATATCTACAAGCGCATTTTTTTCTGCTTTAATATCTTTGAGGAGTTGTAATGCATGGCTGCAGATTGATTCTCGGGCTTGAATTTTCCCATACACAAAAAGCAAGGGTATGATGGTATTAATTAGGAGGGAGTTGAAAAAACTTTGGCCGATTTGTTTTTCCTTATGGGTAGAACTATGGTCGAATTTGTAATGTGTGTCCCAAAATGGCGAGGCTTGAATAGTAAAAATTAATTTTAATTCTTTCATGTTTTTGGCATGTAAGATGGCTGAAAATAAGTGTGAGGATTGGAAAATTAATTTTGCAAGAAGCGCAATTCTTATCGTGGGAAAAGAAGAAGGGCGAAGCCGTAGAAATTTCCATTCGTGTAATTGCATGCCTTCAAGTTTATGTAATTTTTTAAGGTGATTATATTCTTTGCTCAAGCTTTGATGATATTCATTCGTGGTATTCTCATTTAGAAAACCTGCTTGACCGAAAAGCAGCGCTTCGATTTGAAATAAAGTAGCGTGTTTCGAAAAAAGTTTGAGCGGGGTTAATGAAGCGAGTCTTTCGAAATTATCTTGATTGATTAGCAAGCCAAAACCTCTAGCAAGATAGATATAGCAAATTTCTTCCAAGTGTTGTGTATGGGTTGAAAGGAGTTTGTGGATGTGTTCAATTTTATGTTCTAATCTTTCAATCAACATCTTGTCGAGTTGTTGGTGAAGGATGATTTCAGGTATGCCTGAAAGAAAAGGTTTGCACGGAATTGATTGAACTTGGTTCATCATCGCATAATAGGTGTCGATGATTTGAATATCTAAATAATTTCTTAATTCGAGTGTAGGAAAATAGCTGCCATCATGGGTTAGAATTTGATCATCGTCTTCGTAAACCACATGTAAAATGAGTTTGTTGTATTTTGGATCATGCTGATGTTGGTGCTTTTTCCAATCGCTACTTTTGAGATGCAGTTCTATAGAGCCAGCCCAAGTGGTGTCTATTATTTTAATTCTTGCATGATTAAAATCAGGTCCCGCATCTTGGTTAAGCGAGCCAGTATGTAACACCCACATGGCTTTTCCTTCGGTTGTGTAAAGTTGTTTTTGTGTTTGCCATAGTTTGTGTTTCCAGATAAATTGAAGCAGTCTTTCGTTCATATTGTCGAATTTTTAAGCATATAAAATTTTTCAAGTTGATGAGAAATACATCAACTTAAACAAATGGGCGAAATAAATTATGAATGAATATGACTTTGAGTGCATGGAAGTCTTGATGCAGGCTATGCAGACTTATGACTTCAGGGTTTTATTCTGTTCACAATCTTTTCTTGCTTTAATTCTGTAAGGGTATTGTTGGCAATCCATTTGGCTGCCGGTGTGTTTTGCAATAAAATGCGCTGAGCCGTTTCAATTGCAATTGGGTGTAAATATAAATTTCTTTTTCCAATTGTACGCAAACACCAATTGACAGCTTTGCGCACAAAGTTTCTATTGTCATAGGATTCTTCTTCGATGCGTTGCAAAAACTTATGGCATAACTCGTGCAAAGATTGTTTGTGATGAGCCACATATTGAACCATAAGCACAAATCCTGTGCGTTTTACAAATTCTTCTTTGGCATGAGAATATTCGAAAGCTTTGTCAAGAAAGAAAGTTGTTTTCTGAAATAAATTACTACAGGTTTGATCGCATAAATCCCAGCTATAAAAATCATGCGTCCAGCTATCCATTTCTTGAGGCGTTAATTTTTTGGGGTCCGCAATCATAGAAGCTAAAATCATGGCTTCGTGAATATTGCTTTGCCAAAGCTCCATGGCAAGTTGATGTCTTGCTGGATTTTTCTTATAGTTCTTCGCTAAGTTTCTAAGTATAGGGATATTAATGCCTAATGTATTATCATTGCCAATAGCAAATTTTTTCATGCCTTCTTGGTTGGCCTTGTTTTCAAGACTTTTTAAATAGGCTATAATTGATTTGCTTGTATTCATGAAGACTAAATCAGTTTAAAGGTAAGATGACATTTCTTTTTGTAGACTTGATGCTTGCTCATTCGCTCGTAAAGCAAAGTCTTCTCCACTGCTAGCGAAAATAATTTGACGAGAAACATTTACAAGCAATCCGATCTCTTTGGTCATACCAATTTCACTTACTTCTTTTAAGGACCCGCCCTGAGCGCCTACCCCTGGAACTAGTAAAAAATGATTCGGAATTAAGGCGCGCACTTCTGCTAATTGGGCAGTTTTGGTAGCCCCAATCACAAACATCAAATTTTCATCAGTGCCCCAAGTGCTAACTTTTTTAATCACATGTTTAAAAAGTTCCTCATCATGACTTTTTAAATATTGAAAATCATAAGCTCCTTCATTAGACGTTAAACCTAATACAATAGTCCATTTATCTTTGAAGTCAAGAAAGGGTTTGATGCTATCTTTTCCCATATAGGGCGCCACAGTAATACTATCGAATTGAATAGCTTCGAAAAAGGCTTTGGCATATTGTGTAGAAGTGTTTCCAATGTCACCCCGTTTGGCATCTGCAATGGTAAAAATATTTTCGGGAATATAGTCTAAGGTTTTTTGCATGCTTTGCCAGCCTTTCAATCCTTGTGCTTCATAGAATGCAGTATTGATTTTATAGCTTACACAATAATCTTTTGTAGCATCAATGATGGCCTTGTTAAATTCGAAAACAGGATCTGATGCGGTTAATAAATGAACAGGTATTTTAGTGATATCGGAATCAAGGCCTACACACAAGTAGGATTGTTTAGTCCGGATTTGTTCGATGAGGGCTTGTTTATTCACAATGTTTTTTCTTGGGCTAAATTGAATGATTAAATATGAATCTCAACTATTTTAGTTGGATTTAGATTGGCATTTCGGATTGAAATATTTCTGGCAATTTGTTGAGCAACTTGATCAATAGCTGCCACCGAAATCGGGTCGCCAAAATTCAAGGCTGGTTTGCCTAGATCACCACCTTCGCGAATAGACATGGCGATTGGGATAGCGCCGAGATAAGGAATTTCAAAAAGATCAGCAAGTCGTTGTCCACCACCTTGTCCGAAAATGTAATATTTATTTTCTGGTAATTCTGCAGGCGTAAAATAGGCCATGTTTTCTAC
>JAGNOY010000129.1 GCA_017989935.1 Chitinophagaceae bacterium | reverse complement strand
GATTTGGGAGAATATATTCAGCAATTAGATGGTGAGGCACCTTATCATATTGTAACGCCTGCCATGCATAAAAGCAAAGAAGATTGTGCAAGAGTTTTTCATGAAAAATTAGGCACTGAACCTAATTTGACACCTTCTGAAATTACTTTAGTGGCGCGCAAAAATTTAAGATCAAAATATATTACAGCTGGAGTGGGTGTTACCGGAGGAAATTTTTTACTAGCTGATGTAGGGGGAGTTTGTGTAACTGAAAATGAAGGAAATGGTAGACTAACGACTGCATTCCCAAAAATTCATATTGCGATAGTTGGCATAGAAAAAATGATTCCTTCTGTGAAAGATTTAAATCTATTTTGGCCTTTGTTATCAACCTATGGAACAGGACAAAAAGTAACGGTATATAATTCAATTTTTACTGGGGCAAGAAAAGCAGGTGAAAAAGATGGCCCAGAAGAAATGTATGTAATATTA
This sequence comes from Chitinophagaceae bacterium, assembly GCA_017989935.1. GTDB lineage: Bacteria > Bacteroidota > Bacteroidia > Chitinophagales > Chitinophagaceae > OLB11. The sequence continues at coordinate 5,855 of JAGNOY010000129.1, read as the reverse complement.
CTTGATAATGGACGTACAAATTTAATCAAAGACCCAAAAATTCGTGAGAGCATGTATTGCATTCGATGCGGTTCTTGTTTAAATGCTTGTCCTGTATATAAAAATATTGGCGGTCATACGTATGGTGCTACTTATAGCGGTCCGATTGGTTCTGTTATAACTCCGCACCTAAAGGACTTTCATGAATTTAATCACTTGAGTTATGCCTCTACCTTGTGTGGCAATTGCACAGAAGTTTGTCCTTTGAAAATAAATATTCATGAAATGCTTCACCACAATCGAACCTTGGCAGTGAAACAACATGAAACCCCATTTGCAGAAAACACAGGTTGGAAAATGTGGAAACTAGCCATGACACATAGAAGCATGGTAGATGTTACAGGCTCAGGTCTTAAAACAAAAGTAGTGAACAGTATTTTTAAAGATAGTTGGGGCAAACGTAGAGACGATCTTGAATTTCATAAATCATTTCATCAACTTTGGAAAGAGCGATCTAAATCATAGGTCTATATGAAATCAATATGAATAAAATAATTGTTTATTCTCCTGCGCTTACATCTCGACTAGACTATGTAGTCTCATTTATAAGCAAAACAGTCATGTTGTGTGATTTCGAATTAACAGATCAAGTGCCGATTGCAAAGGCTAGTCAGCTGATTATTAATTATTCAACAACCACAATTTCAAACGAGGATTTTCATATTCTACCTCAAGGTTGTTTATTTGAAAAAGGCATTAAATCGCTGGAGTTGAAAATTGGCACTTGGGAAGAATTACCGGTGTTGTTTTTAAATTCAACCAATGAAATCCCTTTTGATTTGTTTAGCGCGGTATTTTATTTAATATCGAGATATGAAGAATATTTGGCTTATACGCCAGACTTATATAATCGTTTTCCTGAAAAAAATAGTGTTGCCTATCAATATGGTTTTCTACAGCGACCTTTAATTGATATTTGGTTAAAGAAGTTTAAACAAAAAATCAATTTAAAAAGGAAAGAATTGAATTTATTGCAAGAAACTTACAAGTTCATACCTACTTACGATATTGATATGGCTTATAGTTATAGGGGAAAAGGGTGGTCGCGAAATATTGGCGGATTTTTTAGAGACATGGTTTCCTTTAGATTTGAGTCTGTAAAAAAAAGAATTCAAGTTTACTTGCTTAATCAAACAGATCCGTTTGATTGCTTTGATGAATTAGATCAATTGCATAGTCGATACAAGCTTAATCCAATTTATTTTTTTCTTGTGGGTAAAAATGGCCCGCTAGATAAAAACATACAACCAACTCATCCATTGATGAAGGCATTGATTCAACGATGTAAAAAGATGTATCAGGTAGGTGTGCACCCTTCTTATGGCAGTCATAAAGATGTAAAATTATTAAAGCATGAAATTGAATTGATAGATAGTAAACTAAGTCGTCAACATTATATTCGTTTTCAATTACCTCAAACTTATCAATTGCTTTTAGCACAAGGTATTCTCGAAGATTATTCTATGGGCTATGGTTCGATGAATGGATTTCGAGCTTCAACTGCCTACCCATTTTATTGGTTTGATTTGTCTACCAATTGCCAAACAGCTTTAAGAATTCATCCCTATTGTTTTATGGATTGTAACTCGAAATTTGAACAACGACAAAGCATTGAAGAAACACGCACAGAGCTCGAACATTATTACAACCAGGTAAAGCACACAGGTGGTGAATTTATTGGGATATGGCATAATTTTGCTTTAGGTACTGATGCTGCATGGATTGGATGGATGGATATGTACAAAGATTTTCTTGCTTTAGTTTGTAAAGACAACAATTGATTTTTCATCCAGCTCATTTGATATACATTGTGTGCAGTAACTGTGGCAAGGATTGTAGCGGATACCCCGCATTCCGAGAGGCTTCTCAACATGGCCTTTTTCTAGACACATACTAGCCGATTCGGAAGAGGAGTAGCAGCGTAAAGCCTGTTTGCCACCCAAATAAATAATATAAAATTAAAAGGCGTTCCAACAACTGAAACGCCTTTTTAAAAATCAAGCAAAAGAAATCGACTATTGTACTTGGAAGGTGATAGGCAAATTGAAATACACTTTTACAGGCTTGCCGTTGTTTTTACCTGGTTTCCAATTGGGCATGTTTTTTACAACCCTTACCGCTTCTTCATCGCAGCCATAGCCAACAGATTTTAAAATTTTAATATCATCGATATTGCCATTTTTATCCACGATAAATCCAAGAGTGACGCGACCTGAAACATTATTTTCAATGGCTTGTGAAGGATACTTAATGTGAGATAATAGATAATTCATCATGGCCTCTTCGCCCCCTGGATATTCAGGTAGGGCTTCTAGAGTTTCCATTTCGAAGGTGTTGTCTGTCTCCTCAATAGGCGGATCAATGGTGGTTGGTCCTTCGGGTTTAGTGCCTCCTATTTCACCACCACCACCAGGTCCACTTGGCTCGCCTCCTGGTGATGCAGCAGAATTTTCAGCTCCTTGGCCTAAATCTGGTTGTGTGATTTCTGGGTCTTTAATTTCTGGATCTTTGACTTCATCAGCCACCACAATTTCTGTAGGTATTTGATCTACTTGAGGGTCTTTAACCTCAGGATGTTCTGTTGTTTTCACTTCAGTATCTGGAGGTTTAGGCAAATCTACATAATTTGTAAATTCTACTTGACCCTGTCTTGTGGATGCAGATACAGGGTCTTCGGAGAGTACAGCAAATAAGGCTACTGAAAAGCCAAATAAGGTGATGGCGGCTAGCGAAGCGAATCCGTTTCGTAATCGTTTGGCATAGTTTTTCCGCAGTTCATAAGCGCCATATGATTTATTGCGGTTGTCGAAAATGATGTCGAGGACATCGGCTTGTAGGATTTTTTGAGTATCCATTGTTTTACGGTTTTGGTGACGTAAACATGGGGCATACAATAAGGAATTTAAGTAATTCTACAGCACGGGCAAGAGGTTTGATTTAGAAACGAAAACAATTTCAATTTCGTATAGATATCTGCAGGATTTTTAAATATAAATTATTTATAGTATGTTAGTGCACTAATTTAGCAATATGACAATTGGAATTCTTAAAGAACCTCAAGGAGAAAACCGTGTTTCAGCCCTGCCAGATATTGTAGCCAACTTTATTTCACTTAAAACAACAGTGCTCATTGAAAGTGGTGCAGGGCTTAGTGCTTTTGCCAATGATGAAGCATACACTAAGGTTGGAGCAACTATTGGGTCAAGACAAGATGTACTTAATCAGGCTGATATACTTTTATCAATTAATGCACCTACTGAAGATAATTTTAAATCTAAAGCTATTGTACTCGGTATTTTTCAACCTTTGTTTAATTTCAGTAGGATGAAAACCTTGGCGGAAAAAGGCTATACAATTTTTAGTATGGATACTATTCCGCGTACTACACGTGCACAATCTATGGATGTCTTAAGTAGTCAGGCGAATATTGCAGGATACAAGGCAGTGCTTTTAGCGGCCACTTCGTATAGTCGATATTTCCCTATGTTTATGACAGCAGCAGGTAGCATCACGCCAGCTAAAATGTTGATTTTAGGTGCTGGGGTTGCAGGCTTACAAGCCATTGCGACTTCAAAAAGATTAGGTGCTGTTGTTGAAGTGTTTGATACAAGGCCTGCTGTGAAAGAAGAAGTGATGAGTTTGGGCGCAAAATTTGTTGAAGTAGAAGGTGCTGCAGATGCTAGTAAAGCCGGAGGGTATGCTGTAGAGCAAAGCGAAGAGTTTCTTCAGCGTCAGAAGCAAAAAATTGCAGAAAGCGCAGCCAAAGCTGATATAATAATAAGTACAGCACAAATTCCGGGTAAGAAAGCACCTATCTTAATTACCAAAGAAATGATTCAGGCCATGAAACCTGGAAGTGTGATCATTGATTTAGCAGCTTCAACTGGTGGTAATACAGAATACACAAAAAACAATGAAACCGTCATCGAAAATCAAGTAACCATTATTGGTAATTCTAACTTACCATCCATGCAAGCATCTGATGCGAGTAAAATGTATGGTAAGAATGTGCTTAATTTTTTAAAACTTATTATCAATGCCGAAGGAAGCATCAACCTCAACTTCGAAGACGATTTGGTTTTAGGAACTTGTATTACGCATGATGGAAAAATTGTAAACGAAAGAACGCAACAATTATTAAATACATAAGCAGCAACAAAATCAGAGGCTGTTTTTTAAATCAACTTAAAATAAGTAAAGATGGATAGTTTAGTAGAATTTTTTAGCGCCAATTATAACATGATCACGATAGTGATTTTGTCTATTTTCCTTGGCATAGAAGTGATTTCACGTGTGCCTTCAGTGTTGCATACGCCTCTGATGAGCGGTGCCAACGCCATTCATGGGGTAGTGATCATCGGTGCCATTATTGTGATGCTGAATGCAGATAGTAGTGATTTGTTGGTGATGATACTTGGGTTTTTGGCTGTGCTCCTAGGCACCCTCAATGTAGTAGGTGGATTTGTGGTTACAGATAGAATGCTTCAAATGTTTAAAAAGAAAAAATAAAAAAGATCAATTCAAATTAATCCTATTGAAGTAAAAAGAAAAAGGCAGCTAAATAGTTCTTTTTCCATTGCTTGAAATAGAAAATAGTAAAACAATATGCAAGATTTATTACTTAAATTATGTTACCTGATTGGTTCAGTCACTTTTATTCTAGGATTAAAAATGTTGTCGCATCCAGATACAGCCAAAAAAGGAAATCTAGTGGCTGCTTGGGGTATGGGCATTGCTATTTTTGCTACCTTGTTTTTATATTATCAAGGCGATCTTTCTGATAAAATCATCAACTTAGTTTGGATTTTTGTTGCACTCATCATAGGTACTATTTTAGGAACCATTGCTGCCAAGAAAGTACAAATGACGGCCATGCCACAAATGGTAAGTTTGTTTAATGGGATGGGCGGTGCTTGTGCCGCTATCATTTCGGTAGTTGAATTTAGACATTTGATGGATGAAGGCGGGGAAGATGAGAAACTAAAAATGTTGACTATTTTACTTGGCTTAGTCATCGGTTCTGTATCCTTTTTCGGTTCTATGATAGCCTTTGGTAAATTAAATGGAAATATCAACGATAAAACTTTACCCGGTCAACAAATTATCAATATTGGATTAATGCTCATTATCGTGGTGCTTATTGCTTTGATGATGATGGGCGGTGTGGCTGATCCACATATGTTGTTTTATGCCTTGCTATTGGTTTCTGCTTTATATGGTGTACTATTTGTCATGCCAATTGGAGGCGCTGATATGCCAGTAGTTATTTCATTATTGAATTCATTTACAGGTGTGGCTGCTGCATGTGGCGGATTTTTATACGACAATCCTGTGATGTTAACAGGTGGGATTTTAGTAGGAAGTGCCGGAACTATTCTAACTATTTTAATGTGCAAAGCCATGAATCGTTCCTTGACCAATGTTATTGTAGGAGCCTTTGGTGGAAATATTGGTGCAGCATCAGGCGCAGAAGTGGGCGGTGCTTATAAAGAAATCAGTCTCACGGATTCTGCGGTATTGATGGCTTATTCCAAGCGCGTGGTCATAGTGCCAGGTTATGGATTAGCGGTGGCTCAGGCTCAACATATTTGCCATGAACTAGAAAAAGTGTTAGAAGAAAAAGACGTGGATGTAAAGTATGCAATACATCCTGTTGCTGGTCGTATGCCAGGCCATATGAATGTATTGCTTGCTGAAGCCGATGTGCCTTATGAAAAATTATTAGAGATGGAAGAAATTAATCCAGAATTTGCACAAACAGATGTGGTGTTAATTTTAGGTGCCAATGATGTGGTTAATCCGGCCGCTAAAAACGA
>JAGNOY010000128.1 GCA_017989935.1 Chitinophagaceae bacterium | reverse complement strand
CTCAAGGCCATACCTATACCCTGTCCCATGATAGTAGCTTCTCGAATACCGGCATCAAACACACGCCATTTACCATGCTTTTCTTGCAGGCCAGCAAAACCTTGGTTGACATCACCAATATTTCCTACGTCTTCTCCAAATGCAAATACTCTAGGATCCTTTGTTAAAACATGATCAAAATATTTGTTTAAGATTTCAAAGCCATTCAAGGAAACTTCTTCACCTACATAGGCGGCTGGAATAGATGAAACTTTATCTACACTTATTGAAGAATTAGAATGAAGTAAAGAACTATATTTTTCATAGGCATCTTCTTTCAAGCTGTTATAATAATTTTTCAATTGAAGTTGAGCTGTATGATCTCCGCCCATTTGTAATACTTGAGCTAAGGTTTTCATTACATCTCTTCGGAGTGGTTCTTTTATATTACCAAGCTGTGTCAGCAAAGCTGAAATAGACTCGGCTTGTGGATGTCCAGCAAAAATCAAATCTTGACCTAATTTAATGGTTTGTTGAACTTGCAACTTTATAGGTTGAATAAAAGAATCCCAAGCACGCTTCTTAGCTTCGACTACATCTTTTTTGGCTTGATCTTCTAGTTGAACTAACTCTTCTTCAACGGCTAAATTATTTTCTAGAATAAATGCACGCATTTTTTTAACGCAATCCATTTCTCTTTCCCAATCTAACCTTTCTTTACTCTTATATCGTTCGTGAGATCCAGAAGTTGAATGACCTTGAGGTTGAGTAATTTCTTGCACATGAAATATAGCTGGCACATGAGTTTCTCTCACTTGCTGAATTCCATATTTAAAGGTTTCACAAAGGCCTGCATAATCCCATCCTTTAACCGTATGAATTTCTAAACCACCTTTTCCTTGTTCATACCTAAAGCCATCTAAAATTTCCGAAATTGAATTTTTTGTTGTTTGAAACTTTCTAGGTACTGAAATACCATACCCATCATCCCAAATAAAAATAGCTAAGGGCACTTGCATCACACCAGCGGCATTTACTGTTTCCCAAAATAATCCTTCACTTGTAGAGGCATCACCTATTGTAGTAAAACATACCTCATTCCCATGATTTGAAAATATAGTAGAATCACTTAAAGTTTCTTGTGATCGATATAATTTAGAAGCGAATGCTAGGCCAAGTCCACGAACCATTTGACCTGCAGTAGGTGAAATGTCGGAACTACTATTTTTTGTCTTGGTTTGATTTAACCACTCTCCTTGATCATTGAGTAATCGTGTTCCATAATGCCCGTTCATTTGCCTCCCGGCGCTGCTTGGCTCTTGATCAATACTCGGATTGGCATAGAGTTGTGCAAAAAAAGATTCGATATTACTCATACCCGACGCAAACATAAACGTTTGATCTCTGTAGTACCCTGACCTAAAATCACCTTCTTGAAAAACCTTAGCCATGGCAATTTGTGCCAATTCCTTTCCATCTCCAAAAATTCCAAATTTTGCCTTGCCTGTTAATACTTCCTTGCGTCCAAGCAAACTTGCTTCACGACTTTGCAGCACAATTAAATAATCATTGAGAACATCTTTTTTAAAATCCTCAAAAGATATTTTTTGCGTATCCATATTTTGTGTAATCCCTTGCATGATTGCTCGATTTTTTTTCTATCAGCACAAAAATAACAATCTACCTGATAGTATTCACAAAAAATTTATAATCTAAAAATCCGTGTTAATGACAAGGCACTTAACTACGACTTAACGTGCAAAAATTGACAAATCCAAACTTATGAATAACTTTGGTTTAAACTTTAAAATTCTTACACAATGAAAAAATCAATAATTCTTTTTGCAGCCATGTCAATTTTAACTACGGCATCATTTGCAGCAAAAAAAGACAAAAAAAGCAACGCCGTTGCAAAACCAGTTGAAACAGCACAAATTGCTACTAAAACTCCTCCCCCTCCTCCTAGTGAAGTAAAAACACCAGCCACCACAACAAATCAAAATCCTGAAGCAATGAAATTCGTGAGCGACGATCATAACTTCGGTACTATTCCTGAAGGTCCTGCAGTGAGTTATGATTTTGAATTTAAAAACACAGGGAAAGAACCTATTATTTTAAGTTCAGTTCAAGCCTCTTGCGGTTGTACTACCCCATCTTGGTCTAAAGAACCAATTTTACCTGGTAAAAGTTCTAAAGTAACAGCTACTTATAACACACAAGGCCGCCCAGGTAATTTTGTAAAAACTATCACCATCAATTCTAATATTGGAACAAAAGTTGTAAAAATTCAAGGCGTAGTAGAAAAAGCACCTGAAAGTTCAGCACCTGCAAATTCTAACAGCATGATGAAACACTAAAAATTATAAATAACATTGTATGAAACATTTATTAAGCGTTCTTCTTGTTTTGGTAAGCACTTTATCAGGATTTTCTCAAAACAACTCACCCACAGCACCAATTTTTAGTTTTGTTGAAGAAACTCATGATTTTGGTACATTAAAAGAAGGTCCTGTTGTATCTTATGACTTTGAATTTAAGAATACTGGTAAAGAGCCCTTAATTATTCAATCTTGTTCTGCCTCATGTGGTTGTACAACCCCAGAATGGACAAAAACTCCGATTATGCCAGGACAAAAAGGAAAATTGACGGTTAAGTACAATACCCAAGGACGAGTAGGTACTTTTAATAAGACAGTCTATATTGCTTCGAATGCTAAATGCGATAAAGAACGATATGAGATTTATATTAAAGGTAATGTGGTTGGTGAAGGCACAGCCGATAAATCAAAAACTGCACCTGCTGTAAAACATTAAGACGCTAACTAATATTAAAAGCTGCGAAATATCGCAGCTTTTTTTTATGGACTAAGCCAAAAAATTTGTTTCTTTACCCACAGCATGAATACTTCTTTTTTTATAGCTAGGAAGTTAGCCTTTACCCAAAAGAAATCATTTTCTTCTTTCATCATTCGTTTAGCGCTTTTTGCTGTGTCATTAAGTGTTTGTATTATGATTTTAGGAACTGCCATTACGCAGGGATATCAGCGTGTGATTAGTCATAAATTTTATGATTGTTGGGGACACTTACATATCACTAATTTCTTACCAGATCCTTCTAATTTATTGAATGATGAAAAAATGGTTTACGATGAAGAATTAATGCAACAAGTAAAAAAGACCCAGCATGTGAAATGTATTTTCCCTTATTCAATTCAATCAAGTATAGCAAAATCGCCTAAGGAAATGGAAGGAATTTTACTGAAAGGAATTCAGAATCAGGAAAGTTTGCAATATTTCAGTTCTTATATTACACAAGGGAAAAATATTAAGTTTGATAATGAAAAGTATTCAAATGAAATTCTTATTTCTTCTACCTTAGCTAACACCTTAGGATTATCAAGTGGAGATGCTTTAATGCTCTATTTTTTAAATAAAAATGAATACCAGCCTAAGCAAAGAAAGGTTTTTATTTCTGGTATTTTCAACACTGGGCTAGAAGATTATGACAAACTATTTGCTATTTGTGATGCTAAATTAATCCATAGTGTAAATGACGACTCTTCAACTGTCATTCAAGGTTATGAAATCTATCTTGATGACTATAAAAATGCGAAAATAGTTGAGAATGATCTCATTCAACATACCATACAATCACCGCTTGAAGTTTATCCTTTAGATCAAAGATTTGCCAATGTATTTTCATGGCTAGGTCTTATGAAAACAAATGAAATTGTCATTATCACTATCATGATGATTATCGCCATCATGAATATCATTACAGTGTTTTTAGTTTTAATTATGGAAAGGACTCAAATGATTGGTGTATTGAAATCAATTGGAATGGCCAATAAAAGTATTATGCAAATTTTTCTATACTCAAGTTTATTTGTTGTTGGTTTAGGCACTTTGATAGGAACATGTATTGCAGCCTTGTTATGTATAGGTCAATCTCAATTTGGATGGATACATTTACCCGAAGCATCTTATTATATAAAAGAAGTTCCCATTTACTTGAAGCTATCAAATGTTTTGCTGATTGATTTGGGTACAATTATGATTTGTTTGTTATTACTTTTTATTCCTTTAATTATTATTAGAACAATTTCACCTTCAAAAGCATTACTGTTTAATTGAGTTTACAAAAAGAATATCGAATCTATTGCCAAAACCATCCGGTTTCCATTTTCCAAAGTCCTGAATGGCTTGATATGATAGACCCTCATTGGAAAGTACTTGTGGTAAAAGAAGGAAGTGAGACTCTATTTTTTCCTTACATACTTGAAAAAAAAATAGGATTTACTTTTATTAGAAATGCCTATTTAACACCTTATGCTGGATGGGTATATTCGGGAAGTGATACTTCAAATCCTTGCTACAAAAATTTGGTTGAGCAGCTCATAAACAAACTTCCCTCATTTGATATTTTTAATATTGATCTGCATCCTAACTATTCAAGTCTTACCAATATCCCACCATTTAGTATAACAAAGAAAAAAACCAATCTGCTTGAATTAGGTGATACTGCTTTACTTTATACCAACTTTAAGCCAGCACTACAAAGGCAAATAAAAAAAGCCAATCGGCATCTATTCATTAAAGAAGAAAATGATATTAACTTATTTTATAGTTTGTATGAAAAAACTTTTTTGAAGCAAAACCAGCAAACACCCATCCCTCATTCATTTTTTAAAAAGGCTTGGAATATGTTGGCAGTAACAAAACAAGGTCGACTATTTTTTATACACGATGAGCATTCAAATACGCATGCTGCTTTACTACTTGCATATGATCATGACACTGCTTATTATCTTGCTGGTGGCACAGATGCAGAATTTTATGGTAGTGGTGCTATGAGTGCCCTCATGTGGCATGCTATCCAAGAAAGTTGTTTGATGCAAAAAAAATATTTTGATTTTGAGGGAAGTATGTTGCCTAATGTAGATCGATTTTTTAAGAACTTCAATCCGAAAGAAGTTTCCTATTTGAATTTACAAAAGACTCAATCACTACTTTTTAAATTATTGAAGAAAAAATAATCATTTGACGTGCATTGCGGCAAGGATTGTAGTGGAAAGCCCGCATCCCGAGAGGCTTTACCATCATGATTTTCAAAGAAAAACACGAGCCGATTCGGGAGAGGACTTGGAGCGTAAAGCCTGTGTGCCGCCCTTAAAAAACTACACGATCTATTCTTTTCTGTCCCATTCTATCACTTGTAAGTTAGTGACTCTGTCCAATTCAATGTTGAATTTAAGCATAGTATTCACTTTATGCCAACCTTGTTTGCCACAAGCACCTGGGTTCATGTGCAACAAATTATACTTCAAATCTGGCATCACTTTAAGAATATGCGAATGACCACAAATCATCAAGTGAGGTTTATATTGTTGAATTAATTTCAGTGCTTCAGGTTGATATTTATTTGGATACCCGCCAATATGTGTAATTAATACTGAGACTTGTTCAATAGTAAAATATAGAAATGCAGGATATCGTACTCGGAGATCTGCCCCATCGATATTGCCATAAACGGCTCTTAAAGGTTTAAGATTTTCTAATTCATTTGCCACTGCCAAATTGCCAATATCACCAGCATGCCAAATTTCATCTACATCTTGAAAATGAGCATTGATTTGTTTGGGAAAATAACTATGGGTATCAGAAAGCAGCCCTATTTGAACCATAAAATTTATTTAGATTCAAACACAATTTGTTGCAAAAGTAAATCCCAAGCAAGCGCTTCAACAATTCCTTTCATTTCAGGATTCTTACTTTTAATATCAATCTTTTTCGAGGCAATTTCTTTTTTTTCAATTTCTGCTTCTAATGCCAAATACAATGAAAATTGATAATAGGTTAAAAGTGATTTTAGATAAGTGTCTCTATCCTTTTTAAATTGACCTTGATACTTTAAAAGAAGATTGTTGATATTATAATTTTTATCTTTCAAGGTTGTAAAATAGCGTAGCTCTAAGGATAAATAATGATTTTCGAATCGACTTCGTTGGATGCTATCCATCATAGATTTTTTGGCTACCATATCTACAACCAATATTGTTCTTTTTCGTGCAACCTCAATAATATCTTGTAAATTATTTACATTGACATGAATACTTTTTTGTGAGAACCCAATGAACTGAAGACTTATAAAAAAAAATAATATCAAGAAATATTTACTCATTCTGCAATTATTAAATTATAATTTTTCTTTCCTTTTTGAATAAGCAAATACTTATGATTCATCAGATAAGAAGAATTTAAAGTTAAGCCAATATCTGTTATCTTTTGTTTATTCATACTTAAACCTCCCTGCTGCATCATTTTTCGAGCTTCACCTTTTGAAGGGAATACGCCGGTTTCGGCAAGTAAATCGA
>JAGNOY010000127.1 GCA_017989935.1 Chitinophagaceae bacterium | reverse complement strand
CCATAGGTAAATACGACTCCTTCTAAAATTTCGGTATGAGTTTTCTTCCAAGTTTTTCCCGCATCCGTGCTTTGATAAAGCTCAGCACCAATCACTTCTGTATCAAATAAATTATGATCAGCATCGCCTAAAATCCAATTCGCCACATCCTGCACTGTGTACTTTTTTTGCCTAATATCTTCCTTTACACTAGATGCTGAGTATTTTTCTGGGTATCCATTATTTCTCAGAAAATCTTCAAGTTTCTTCTCGCTAATTTGAAGGAAACTTTGTGGGTTCATTCTCTCAATTTCTTTTGCCTTCAATTCATCATGATCGTCTTTCTTTTTTTCTTGATTAAATTGATTGTCTAAGATGGCATATAATTTATTTGGTGCAGAAGCTGAAATCCCTAACCCTATTCGACCTACACCCGCACCTTGTGGAAATCCATTGTTGCCATCTGTGATCTTATTCCAACTTTCACCCCCATCAGTGCTTTTATAGATAGCGCTTCCTTCCCCGCTTCCATTAAAATTCCATGCTTTTCTTGTACGAGTCCATGCACAGGCGTAGGCTATTTGAGGGTTAGTTGGATCCAACACAAACTCAACACAACCTGTTGTATCATTCACAAATAATGTTTGCTTCCAAGTTTTTCCTCCATCTGTGGTTTTATAAATCCCACGCTCTTGATTAGGCGTATATAAATGCCCCAATACAGCAACCCAAGCAATGTTTGTATTGTTAGGATGTAATACAATTTTACCAATATGATGACTCTCTTCTAGGCCTGCATGAATCCAAGTTTTACCTGTGTCAATCGTATAATAAACTCCAGTACCTGCATAGGACGATCTAGAGGAATTTACTTCACCAGTTCCCACCCATAGCTTACCAGTTTTCCAATCCATAGCCATATCGCCAATAGTCATACTTGCCTCATGATCAAAAATAGGATCCATCGACAACCCATTATTCTGGGTATGCCAAACACCGCCGCTTGCATAAGCAATATAAAATTCGTTTGGATCATTTGGATTGACTTCTACATCAGTTACTCTACCACTCATGATAGTTGGTCCGATATTTCTAAATTTCAATCCATTAAATGGAGAGGGAGATTCGACACTTTGGTTAAATGAAGTAATCCTTTCTTGCGTGGGCGTTTGGGCCAACATAATATTTGTCAACCCATTAAAAAAACAGAACAGACAGAATAAATTCTTCATTAAAAATATTTTATGCGTTAAATTAAACCGCAGTGATTAAAAATAGAACTATACTAAACTTGTATTCAGCATCATTTGGGCGGCAGACACGCTTTCCGCTACAAGTCCACTCCCGAATCGGCTATTATCTGGCTAGCATCATTCAACTAACTTGAAGCCTCTCGGGATGCGGGCTTTTCGCTACAATCGTTGCCGCAATTCATCCCATATAAAAGATAATTTTTCTCATTGCCGTTTTAGTTTAGCCAAAAATAGAATGATTTCAGTATTATTGTAGATAATTGAACTATTTTATTGTGCCTTATTTATCTAATCATCTTAAACTACTCCTTGCATTCGTCTTTTTTGCGATGGTTATTTATCCTTCTTCAACTTTTGCACAAAAGAAAAAAAATGTTGAATCACATGTTGCAGCAGCAATTGTTTCATTTGAAGTGCTTGATAATGGAGATACCATCAATCAAACTGATGCTAAACAAATGAAGCAAGGGAAATGGCTTATTGAGCATGCTGAACAATATGGAGAAAGTGGCTACCTAGAATATGGATCTTATGTAAATAATATCAAGATCGGTCGATGGCAAAATTTCACCTTAGATGGAAGAATACTTTCAGATGAGTTTTATAAGAAAGGAAATAAAGATGGCGAAGCTAAATATTATGAAGATGGCAGTTTGTTTTGTATTGGTCATTTTATGGCACTAAACTCAAGTAAAGTGTATGACACGATCGAAGTAGAAGATCCTCTAACAAATCAGTTTAATAAAATTACCATCAAAACCGATGCAGGAAGTGTGCGTCATGGATTTTGGACTTACTACGATACACAAACCAAAGAGATCAACAAAATTGTAGAATACCAAGTAGACGAAATTGTGTATGAAAGAGAATATCTAAGTAAAAAAGACAGCGTATATATTGAAGCTAAAATGAAGACATGGCCGCATGTTACTCAAAAAGAATCAAGCCCTGTGTGGCCTATTGGGAAAAATAAAAAACCGGTTAGGTATACTGATTTTTCTGAAAATACAGACTATGTAAAGCCAAATGTGAGAAAAGAAAAACATTAGTGCAATTGAATACAAACGAATACTTTGTAGAAATGTTTGTTAGGGTTACTTAATCATTAACCACTTAGATTAACACGAATATTTACTTAACATGGTTTTGCTTGATGGTTTTCATTTGAATTACATCAACTAAAAATGCAAATGCCATTGAAAAATATATGTAACCCTTCGGAATCTCCACGTGAAACCCTTCTGCTAAAAGTGACAATCCTATCATCATTAAAAAACACAAAGCCAATATTTTAAACGAAGGATGCTTTCCTATAAATTCGCTTATTGGTTTTGATGCAAATAGCATAATAACCACCGCTACAAATACTGCTGTATACATTACCCAAAGCTCTTGAACCATACCAACCGCTGTAATGATAGAATCTATAGAAAAAACTAAATCTAAGATAATCACTTCGGCAAGTAATCTTTTAAAACTACTATTTGTTGGGATTGTTGACTGCTCCTCATTGGGAAGTTCTGTTTTATGATAAATTTCTTTGGTGCTTTTATAGATCAAGAAAAGACCACCTAAAATTAAGATCAAACCTTTCCCAGAAAAGTCTGTGTTCAAAAGCGTAAAAATTGTTTGGTCTAGTTTCAGAATCCAAGAAATAAAGGCTAAGAGACATAACCTCATGACCATAGCCAAACCTATTCCCCAAAACCGAAGTTTACTCCTTTGATTCTCGGGCAATTTATCTGCCGAAATAGAGATAAAGATAATATTATCAATCCCCAGAATCACTTCGAGGGCGATTAAAGAAAGTAAAGGAATGATGGCTTCTAACATATATTTTATTTTGCTTTTTTGTAATGATTCAACATTCGTTCATCAATCTTGCTACCACCTAGAACGTATAGGTAATGTTGGTAAGTGGCAACGATTGAACGGATACCCCGCATCCCGAGAGGCTTCACAAAACAAAATTTTACATGCTTCTTCATAGCCGATTCGGGAGAGGAGTATGAGTGAAAGCGTGTCTGCCACCCAAAAAATAAAAAAGCGCTTAAGAAACTTTTATTTTTTATCCATAGCCTTTTCTAGCTTCTTGGAAACTTCATCCAATTGATCTTCAAGCTTTTTTACATCTATTGACTCTTCAATTTTTTCTGCAAGCTTATCTGCATTTTGTGCAAGCTTTTCAGTATCAATAGACGATGCAATTTGAACAATCGCATCTGTATGCTTTTCTAATATAACGACTGTATTATTAATCAAATCGCCTAGTGAATTCCAGTCCATAGTTTCAATAGATTTGGCCATATCATCTAAGGAATGATTAATGACTTTAGCTACTTTTTTAGCTTCTCGATTTGATATGGTTTTATCTTGTGCTTGCAGAGAAGAAAACCCAAACAGACATACAATAAATACAGCAATAAAATGGTAGGTGAACTTTTTCATATAGGTGTATTTTATTTTTTTCTTCTAAAGTCCCCTCGCTTCCAGGCTTTGATAAATTCCATCCATGCAAGTGGACTAAAAATAGTCATTGGTGGTTGTTGACCTGCCCAATAGTTTTTTTGAGCCTGCATGTTTTGATAATTATGTTGACTTTCTCGACCATCTTTGGGCAAGGTTGCAATCATCATGCGCATCACTTGATACTCGGTATTTTTACGGGCAGATTCAAATTTATCATCAGGAATATCCCATGTTTTAAACGCCTTTTCAAATTCTTCTTTAGTTAATTGAGGCCTAATAATGGTGTTAGCCAAATAAAAAGTGTCTTGAGTCATTAATTGAATAATCGAATATCTATTAGAACTTAATTCTTTAGGTATCACATATGTCTTCTTTCTATAACCAATACTGCTAAATTCTAGGGTATCTCCTTTTTCAACAATTAAAGTAAATAATCCTTTGTCAGTAGATACTGTTCCTGAATTTCTTGAAGGAATAGATACATTCACAAAAGGCAGGTAACGCAAGCTGTCCGCACTCATGATAACACCAGTTAATTCGACCATTTCATCAAATCCATACTGTGCTTTAGAGATTTTGAATAGGCTTAAACAGCTTAATAAAACAAGGAGAAATTTCTTCACGAAACAAAACTAATTGAAAAGAAGGATAAAGTGCTTTTGTACTTAACTTTGCCCGATATATTTAACATTAGTTTTAGATGATTACACAAGAAAAAGTTTTAGAAGCCTTAAGTCAAGTGCAGGAACCCGATTTAGGCAAGGATTTAGTGACCTTAAATATGGTTAAGGATATAGAAATTGATGGATTGAATGTTTCCTTTACCGTTGTGCTTACAACACCAGCCTGCCCATTGAAAGATATGATTCGTATGGCCTGCGAAAATGCCATCAAAATACTTGTCAATAAAGAAGCTCAGGTACAAGTTAATTTCACTTCTCAAATACGAAGTAACCGAAAGGATAATCAACTAGTATTACCAGGTGTAAAAAACATCATAGCCGTGGGTTCTGGCAAAGGCGGCGTAGGAAAATCCACTGTTTCAGTAAACTTAGCTTTAGCGCTTGCTAAAAACGGCGCCAAAGTTGGACTCATGGATGCTGATATTTACGGGCCTTCGATTCCAATTATGTTAGGAATCCGAAGTGAAAGACCTATGATGAAAGACGTTGATGGCAAAGGTATGATAGTGCCTATAGATGTAATGGGCATCAAAGCCATGAGCATTGGACTTTTAATTGACGATAGACAAGCTGTAGTATGGCGTGGCCCTATGGCTAGCAGTGCGCTTAAACAATTTGTGACTGATGTAATTTGGGGTGAACTAGATTATTTAATCATAGACTTACCTCCTGGAACGGGCGATATTCATTTAACCATGGTTCAAACCATCCCTGTTACAGGCGCTGTGATTGTTACGACTCCGCAAGAAGTTGCCTTGGCCGATGCAAAAAAAGCAATCATGATGTTTGATGGGCCACAAATCAAAGTACCCATACTTGGCATAGTAGAAAACATGGCCTATTTTACGCCTGCAGAATTACCAGAAAATAAATATTACATTTTCGGACAAGGTGGTGGACAACGACTAGCTGATCTTTTTGAAATTCCTTATCTCGGCGCTATCCCAATCGCCATGTCTATTCGCGAAGGTGGTGATTTAGGTAAACCAGCCTTGAATTTTGGCGACCCGATTTCGGTTGCAGCGATTGATCAAGTTGCTCAACAAATTGCCAGAAATATTTCAATCCGAAATGCCAATTTAAATCCGACTAAAATAGTTGAAATTCATAATTAATCATTCAATTTAGCCCAAGATAAAACATTGTGAATAAACAAGCCCTTATCCAACAAATCCGGAATAAACAATCCTACTTGTGTGTAGGACTTGATTCCGATATCACTAAAATACCTTCTCATTTATTAAATACAGCGGATCCTGTTTTTGAATTTAATAAAGCGATTATTGATGCCACAAAAGAATATTGTGTAAGCTATAAAATTAATACTGCATTCTATGAAGCTCAAGGATTGAAAGGCTGGCAAAGCATGCAAAAAACCTTAGACTATATTCCCGAGAATATTTTTACCATTGCAGATGCCAAACGGGGTGACATTGGAAACACCTCTACACAATATGCCAAAGCCTTTTTCGAAGCTATGCAATTCCACAGTATTACTGTGGCGCCCTATATGGGAAAAGATAGCATCAAACCCTTTCTTGACTTCAAAGATAAATGGACTATCGTATTAGGTTTAACGTCTAATGAAGGAGCTTATGATTTTCAATATTTAAAAAGTCATGATGAGGAACTTTTTAAGCATGTGATTAAAAAAGTTAGCACTTGGGGCACTGATGAAAATTTGATGTTTGTGATTGGGGCTACCAAAACTGCTCAATTAGCAGAAGTGCGCGCCTTAATTCCGAATCATTTTTTACTAGTTCCGGGTGTTGGCGCTCAAGGTGGTTCATTAAAAGAAGTAAGTGAAATAGGAATGAATCAGGATATCGGATTGCTTGTAAATGTTTCTCGTCAAATTATTTTCGCTAGCAGCGTCGAAGACTTTGCCTTACGAGCGAATGAGCAAGCATCAAGTCTACAAAAAGAAATGTCATCTTACCTTTAAACTGATTTAGTCTTCATGAATACAAGCAAATCAATTATAGTCTATTTAAAAAGTCT
>JAGNOY010000126.1 GCA_017989935.1 Chitinophagaceae bacterium | reverse complement strand
GTGCTACAGCGCTCGACTTTGCTTTTGATATTCATTCGGAACTTGGAAAAAATTGTATTGGGGCTAAAATCAATTACAAGTTACTTCCCATTAGTCACCCATTAAAGAATGCCGACCAAATTGAAATTATTACCTCAAAAAAACAAAAGCCTAATTCCGAATGGTTAAATTTTGTAGTTACGGCCAAAGCCAAATCCAGAATAAAATATTATTTAAAAGAAGAAAAACGCGTTAAAGCTGAAGAAGGGAAAGATGCATTTTTTAGAAAAATGCAACATCTAAAATTGCCCACTGTAGCATCAGCCATCCAAGAAATAGTTTCACACTATAAATATGTTTCTTCCTTAGATTTCTATTATGCCATAGCCATTCATGCTTTTGATTTAAAGGAATTAGCGAAATTTAAATTAGTAGGTGATAAATTAATTCACCCAGATGATGAATTAAAAAAGGATCTTCAAAAAGAAGAACCTCCACATGATTTTACCAAGCACATTCCTACCAAAGGCTACGAACTAGTCTTGTTCGGAGAAAGCGCCGATAAAATTGAATATAAACTAGCGAATTGTTGTCAGCCAATCATGGGCGATGATGTTTTTGGATTTATTACTTCCGGAGAAGGCTTAAAAATTCATCGAACCAATTGTCCCAATGCCTCTACTTTATTAGCGAATTATGGTCACAGGGTTATCAAAGCCAAATGGGCACCGAACAAGGCCATATCATTCCTGACGGGCGTCAAAATTAATGGGATCGATGATGTGGGTATTATTCATAAAATTACCAATGTAGTTTCAGGCGATTTAAAAATGAATATGCGCAGCATGAGTATCGATTCGGGTGAAGGTTTGTTCGAAGGTACTATCATGGTTTACGTCAACGACAAAGAAGAATTAACCGCCCTTTGCAATCGACTAGAGGCTTTAGAAGGGATACACCGCGTTACAAGACTTGATGCCGAGTAGTAAAGCTTGTTTATTTTTTGGGTGGCGGACAGGCTATCGCTCATACTCCTCTCCCGAATCGGCAACCTACATTCGTAACAAGAAAAAATTATTGAAAGCCTCTCGGGATGCGGGGTATCCGCTCTATCCTTGCCACAGCATTCGTATTCAACTGTATGATTCTTCATATTGTTGAGTACATTTCAAGTCTTTAGTATTTTTTTTAATTTTACTAATGTATCATCCAAACTTTACGTCTTCCTATTTCTAAGTCAATAAAAAAATTTTTATTATGAAAAATCAAATACTGTATATCTTCATTTTTACACTTGCTTTTTTCAAAGGACATGCAACTAATATTGAAAGTCTAAGTCAAGTAAACAAACAATGGCTAACCATGCCTGTAAATCAGTCCTTAGTAAAAGCATCTCAATTGCCGAGTGATGCAAATTTCAATGACAAAATCACGCAGCATCTTTCCTTGGTCATTCAACACCTCAAAGCCTTTCCGTCCAAACAATGGAATGAAACTCAATTAAAAAATAGAACAACATTATTAAACTCCTTAAGCATTTATGCCAAGAAGGGAATTTTCCCAACCAATGATTATTTGCCTTATCAAAATCCAGTATTTATCGACAGAAAAGGTGTCCATTGTGCAGTAGGTTATTTAATGCAACAAAGCGGATTTGAAAACATGGCTCAAGAAATTAGCCAAAACCAACGTTTTGCCTATGTCAAAGAAATTAAGCACCCAAGCTTGCTTGATTGGGCTAATGAACAAGGTTTTACCACAGATGAACTGGCATGGATACAACCTGCCTATCCAAGTAGCGAAGCCATGTCTAAAGTAAGTGAGGGTGTTGATGGCGAAGTGTTGTGTATGGCAAAAATCAATGCAAACACGGCAATTATTGGAGGAAACTTCACAAAAGAATTAAAAAGTAACAATACTTGCAACAACATCGCGCTTGTTAATTTCAACGGAACCGATTATGAGATTGCACCTATGTTGAATGGTGTAAATGGAGAAGTACGTGCGTTATATGTAGACGGAACTAATATTTACATTGGAGGCTCTTTTTCAAACGCCAATGGAATTATTGCACAAAACATCGTTAAGTACGACTTACTTTCAAGTAGTCAACCATACAGTGCCATGGGTCAATTAACGAATCCTGTAAATGCTATCACTAAGTATAATAATGAATTATTGCTAGCCTCTAAATCAACAAATGACTTAATGTCGAAATGGAATGGAACTACTTGGATTGAAGCCAATACAGGATTGTATGGAAATGAGGTTCGATGTTTTAAAGAATTTAATAATGAATTATATATTGGCGGTGATTTTGAATTACCTACAGGAGCCTTGCGTTTAAATATTGCAATCTATAATCCAAATGGCATAGTCAATATGTCGCATATGGGCATTGTGAATCCTGTGAACTGTTTTGAAATCTTTCAAAATGAATTATATGTAGGTTGTGATAGAACTAGTTTGTCTGACTCTTGTGCGCTTGCAAAATTAACAGCTACTGAATGGCTAACTTTATTTAAATTAGGAAATCCTGATAGCACACAACAGCCTTCTATTCAATCATTATTGGCAGATGGGCCAGCTATGCATTTATTTGGTAATTTCTATTATAGTGATTTAATGTATTCCTCTTCTCATCATGCCAGATTAAAATATGCATCAAGCAATCCATATTTAGCGGTAGGCGTAAATTTGAACAAACAAGCAAACGCTTCTCTAATCTTTAATAATAAAATATTATTTGCAGGAAACTTTACTCAAAATCTTGTTTGGGGTGGGCCAACTATTTCTTATGCGAATCGTATTGCTTTTATAAATCAAAATCCATTGTCAGTAAATGATTTGCAAAAGAACAAGGCATCCCAAATTACTTTATATCCAAGCCCTGCAAATCATATTTTATATTTCAAAGCGAGCGAGTATTTTGTGCCATGTCGTGCAAGTATTTTTAATCTAAAAGGTCAACTATTATTAAGCCCTTCAATAAATAACAACTCAATCGAAATTAGTCAATTACCCAAAGGTATTTATGAGTTATTACTTGAGACCAAGGAAGGCAAACATGAAAGCTTGACCTTTTTAAAAGAGTCAGAGTAATCTTTCATATTTTTCTATCAAATGCCTAAAAGGATAAGATCTTCTAGCTAGCCCTCTGCAATTTTAGTATTTTGTGGGGTGGCAGACAGGCTATCGCTCATACTCCTCTCCCGAATCGGCAACCTACATTCGTAATAAGTCAACAATACAGAAAGCCTCTCGGGATGCGGGGTATCCGCTCTATCCTTGCCACAGCTTTCGTTTCCATTGGAATAATTTAATGCTTATCCGTTAAGCTACCTAGCGAAACTAATAAACTCAGTTGTCATCTATCTAATACCAAAAGATTGCAAAAAATCTTCATAGAATATACGGCCTAAGATTCGAGGCAGCTAAAAATATTGAAATCGAAGCAAACTTTTATTCACTGTTTGAGCACAAACGAATGTTGCTATATGGAGAAAATCATTAAGTGCGAGTTTGGATAAAAGTGGCGTAGATGAAATTATTTTTATGCCAAGAATCTTCAGCCTAGACTTTTTGCTCAACTTTTGCGTCATGGCAAAAGTGGAAAAACATTAGGGTACCTTTGCGGATAATCATAAATAATTTTATTCAAAAAACATAAATCCCTTTTACCACTTTCTAAGCCATGTAGTAATATTCTTTTAAAAACCTACCACTTACTCATTTCCATTTCTTCATCGAACTTTAGGCTAGTATATTTGCCTCGTAAAAATACTACACATGAAAAAAATCATTTTAGCTTGTTGCATTGTAGCAAACATCGCTTTTATTTCAAGTTGCAAAAAAACAACTACTACCACAGAAACTCCCGGACCCACTTCTGTAACTGATATCGATGGAAATGTATACAATGTTATTAAAATCGGTACTCAATATTGGACTACTGAAAACTTAAGAACAACCAAGTATAATGATGGCACGACCATCCCAACAGGATTAAATAATACCGATTGGGCTGCCTTAACTACTGGTTCTTATGCCATCTATAATGATGATCCAATAAACAATACCATGTATGGCAAGTTATATAATTGGCATGCAGTCAATACAGGCAAACTAGCTCCTGCAGGGTGGCATGTACCCTCTTCAACAGAATGGGATGTACTCATTAACTACCTAGGGGGTGGTACTGTAGCTGGTGGCAAAATGAAATCTACGTCTTCATTATGGAATACACCGAACACTGGCGCTGATAATAGCAGTGGCTTTAATGGACTCCCTGCTGGTTATAGAGGCACTACAGGTGGTTATTCTACCTTAGGGAATACGGGTTATTTTTGGCATAGTGACGAAAGAAATTCTACTCAAGGTAATTACATCAATTTGCAAAAAAACTATGCATCCACTTTTTCTAATGGTGCTACAAAAACCTTTGGGTACGCCGTTAGATTAGTAAAGGATTAAACAAGTAAAGTTTGATTTTTGTAAATAAACAACAGCCTTGAATGATGAAAATTGATGAGGTATTTCCAATTTTCGGCCTTTTCTAACCAAATTCATTCGAGAAGCTACCATTTACTAAATTGTCATTTACTTGATTTAATTTAAAATTATATTTGACTTCTAATCAAAAAAGGCAGCTAACACACTAAAATTTTTCTTATGGCTATTCGCTCAGAACTCATACTTGACGGCATCACAAATCCTATTACTGTGCATATTTGCAATGTGAATATCAATCAACCCGTTGATGCTTCAAATCGGCCAAACTCTTCACCCCGCGCTGGAATCATTCGATTAACGATTTCACGAGTAACCTTACATCACTTGAGAGAATGGGCTATAGATCCGAATATGAGAAAAGGCGGAGAGGTAAGGTATGTGACTGATTCTGGCAATAGTCAAACTTCGATCCTGTTTCACGATGCGTATTGCATTGATTATTCAGAAAGATTCAATTCAGTAAATACTGAATCACTTACTGTAGATTTAACTATTTCTGCACATAGAATTTTATTCGGTGGCGACCTCCGTATTGTCAATGCGTGGCCAGGCATTGTTACCCCAGCTTCTGCAAGTGACGATGTTGATTCAAGTCATGCTAATTTCACACATACAGAATCTAGTAGTTCGTCTAGTAGTTCTTCGAGTAGTAGTTCCTCTTCTGATGATGGTCCTATCATGCATCCAACTGAAATTTAATATTTATGCTTGACGACTTTTCTGAAGAATTAATTGCCCCAGAATTAAATAATCGATTTAGAGCACAATATGTGGGCAGCAGAGCGGATATCAATAATAATCCTGAATTGACTTTGCATCTACGCGTTTTTTTTCACCAATCGGATGATGATGGCTGGGCTTTTGACACAGATGACCAACATGCTTTTACAGCAAATCGTTGGAATCCAGAAGAATGGGCAAACTATAAACGTATCATCATAAATCAAAGCCAACGATTCTGGAATGGAAAATTTTGGTTGATTCCTCCTGCACATAGTTTTCATCTAGTTCATTATAATAATCCTAATCCAACCCAACAGAATCTAAATTCAACAGGCAGTTATCCAGCTTATTCGCAACGACCAGAATATATTGCAGGCATAGCCACTTCGTATAATGTGTATTGCAAAGTAAGAATAACTGAAACAGCACACCGTAGTAATGCCCATCTAGTGATTGAAAGTTCTCATTTAAACGACTCAAATTTTGACCAATTTATTAATAGTGTAAGAGATAGTCGCGGTACTTTTTTCAATGGAATTATTCGTGATAGAAACGTAGGCACAGCACATGGAGGAACCCGTGAATTTTATCAACCTCAATTTATACATGAAATTGGTCATGCCATTGGACAAAGACACGTTGGTTTTTATTCAGATACTGGCATGTGCGAAGAAGTTACCGGACATGCTTCAGGTGCAGGACATAGAGCCTGTTATGAAGGAGATAATCTGGCAGAAGCCGGAAATATCATGGGCTTGGGCAGAGATTTGAGTGACTTTAATGCAATTCCTTGGTTAGAGATCATGGCTAGACATACGCGAACTTCCAGAGCCGATTGGGGCATTGCTAGGCATAGAGTTTACCCAAGAATTGTTACAGGCACCAACACTATTTTTAATCTCCGATTTTAATCATTGAGGGGATACAAAGGAGAACAATATTTTTCTTAGTAACTTGCCTCTATGAGTCAACCTTTAGCAGAGCGATTAAGACCATTAAAATTAGATGACTTAATTGGACAACAACATCTTACTGGAAAAAATAGCATTTTACGAAACGCCTTAGAAAAGGGTATAGTTCCATCTATGATTTTGTGGGGACCACCGGGTGTTGGCAAAACAACCATTGCAAATATTATAGCCCATACCTTAGAAGTACCATTTTATACTTTAAGTGCCATTTCAAGTGGTGTAAAAGATATACGAGAAGTCATTGAAAAAGCTAAAGCAGAAA
>JAGNOY010000125.1 GCA_017989935.1 Chitinophagaceae bacterium | reverse complement strand
AATGGTATTTTTGAGATGTTGAATAATATATTCTTGTCTTTCACTTTCGGAAAGCAAGGTCAGAAGTTCATATTCTTGACCAATTCCCAATCCAAGATAATGGCCAATATCATAAGCAAATAGCTCCTCGTCATTTTTAGGATACTTCTTATTTACCTCAAGCAAGTCATGAAATTTTCTTGTTTCTTGTAAAATCAGTGACATCCTAGATCTTTGGCATGTTTCAATATTTTCTGGATAGTTCACTACAGCACCCATATATAATTTATCTGGTACTACTTGGATAATTTCAAGAATTCTGAATACAGATTTACCGGTTGTTCGAATATCTAAATTGCCATCTTCATGTTCTTTTTCAATAGATAGTATTTTTATGGTCGTACCAAAATCTGCTAAGTTATTTTTGATGATAGGCACAATGCCAAATTCTTTATCTGCCTCTAAACAATCTTTAATTAATTGCTTATACCTCGGTTCAAAAATATGAAGATTTAACTTTTCATGCGGAAATACCACAATATTTAATGGAAAAAGTGGAATGAATTTAGTCATAAAGTAAAGATAATAAAAGAATGGAAATCCTATTCTAAAACTAGTCTATTGCATCCCCTAAAAAATCATCTAAATCTCGTCTTTGTTGTTTTGTTGGTCGACCAACTTTACTCAATCGTTTACCTGTATAAAAACTACTAGCTATTCGAATAGTCACTTCTTTATCTTCTTCAGGGGTGATATCAATGTAATGCTTTAATGATTCTTCATAGGAAACTCTTTGTTGAATAAGTCCAACTACTTTAATTTTCCATTTTCTGGCCTCAGTTTTAACTTCATATTCTTCGTGCAACAAGACTGGTTTAGCCGGTTTAAGCGCTTCGCCTTTCCATTTTACTTTGCCTTGGTCACAAGCAGTCGTAGCTAAAGACCTTGTTTTAAAAAGTCGGATCGACCACAAATATTTATCTATTCTGATCTTTTCACTCATTGTTTATTCTTTGATCTTTGAATCGAATAGGTTTTCTGCTTGCTTGTGCAAATTGCATTTCATGAATTTCTGCAGTGGAGCAATAATTGATTTCAGGAACTACTCTTAACCTTGATTGTAAGAATGGCTTGAGCCTTTTTTCAATATCATCCACTGGCAAATGCGTACATATATGCAAAATCAATTCGTCGGTACCAAGTTCACCAGTATATACTTCAATGACATATTCCTTGATTTCGGTAAAATGATTCAGCATGTCAAAAATAGCAGGAGGATATAAAGTGGTGCCTTTATATTTGATCATTTGTTGTTTACGGCCTTTAACAGGGCTCAATCTTTTAGTTGTTCTTCCACAAGCGCATGGCTCGGAATACACACAGCAAATATCTCCTGTTCTATAACGTAATAAAGGCATTGCCTCCACACCAAGTGTCGTAATAGTTACTTCACCAAACTGACCATCGGGTAATTGATTTCCGGCATCATCAAGAATTTCGAGTATAATTAATTCAGGTTGATGGTGCCCGCCTACCCCATGTTCACATTCGGTAAATGCTGTCTGCATTTCCGTTGAAGCATACGTTGAAAACAATTTTATCGGCCATTGATCAAGAATATGTTTTCCTAAAGTACTTAAAGAAAAATCTGATTCTCTTACCGATTCACCAATACACAATACTTTAGTTATATGCAATTGCTTCAAATCTAATTGTATCGTTTTGGCATATTCGATTAGTTTCAACAAGAAAGAAGGTACGGCTACTGCAGAAGTTGTACCTAGTCTTTGTGCTGTTTCTACTTGCATTGAAGGTAATCCTGGCCCTGTTCTTACAACAGCGGCTCCTATTTCTTTCGCCCCAAAATAATAAGCCACTCCTGCCATAAATTGCCTGTCTAAGGTCAACATTAATTGCACAATATCCTTTTCAGTTACCCCCATCAGTTGAAAAGACAATTTTTCATTCAAGGCCAATCTGTTTAAATCATTGGCAGTAAGTGCTATGCTTACAGGACTTCCGAGTGTACCAGAGGTAGAAGCATACTCGCTTACTTGATCTTTATGCACACAAAGAAATTTTTCTTGATATAACTGTAAATCTTCTTTGCTTGTTGTAGACAATAATTGCAAATCTTCAAGAAGGCAAATCTTTGCAAGTTGAATATTTTCGTTCTTAAACTTTTGTTGATAAAATGGAGAATGCGTATTTAAATATTGAAGTAATTCAACTAATCGACTCTCTTGATATTGCTTTTGTTCGAGCAGAGATCTTTTATCTATTTCTAAACTTGTATTCATGTTACTTGTTGGCAAACTCAATCATCACGTAGGCTGCTGCCAAAGTTGAGGTGTGTGAAATGGTGACAAAAATACGACCTAATTCTTTTTCATCAAACGCATCTTTCATAAGCCCACTCAGTTCGATGAAAGGTTTACCAAACTCATCATGAACAGTTTCGATTTCATAAAATCGATGATTGCCAATAAACTTCAACCCGAAAGCTTTCAGAAAAGCTTCTTTTACAGCCCATCTGGCAGCATAATGTTCGAATGATTTTTTTTGTTTTTCGCAATAGTCAATTTCTTTTTCAGAAAAAACATGACGAGCAAAATCAGGATTACGCGAAATTTTTTCTTGAATTCTATTTACTTCTGCGAGATCAATGCCAATGCCGTATATCATATCAAGAATGAATTTGAAACTTTATTCATCAACTCGTTTATCTCTTGGAACTATCTGCGCCATCAAATCAGCTTCGCAAACTAATTTATTGCCTACATAAGCCGAGCCTTTCATTTCACAAATTCCTCTTCGAATGGGTTGAGTTAATTGCAATTTCATAATCATGGTATCCCCTGGAATTACCTTCTGCTTAAATCGCGCATTATCAATTTTCAAAAAATAAGTATCAAATTTTTTCTCAGGGCCTCCTTGATTATTCAGTACCATCACCCCTCCTGTTTGTGCCAAGGCTTCTAAAATTAATACGCCTGGGAATACAGGATTTTCAGGAAAATGTCCAGTAAAACAAGGCTCATTAAAGGTAATATTTTTAATCCCAACAATGTGGTTATCACTCAAATCGATAATTTTATCTACCAACAAAAACGGGTATCTATGAGGTAATAATTTTGAAATATAATTAATATCGTAAATGGCAGGTTCAGAAGCAATATACACCGGCACATCTAACATGCTTTTATTTTTCTTGATATAATCTTTTATCTTTTTCGCAAAAGCCACATTTGCTTTATGTCCAGGTCTGTAGGCTATGATATTTGCTTTAATTGGATAACCAATCAAAGTTAAATCACCCACAATATCTAGTAATTTGTGCCTTGCTGGTTCGTTTGAAAAATGAAGTTTTAAATTATTTAATATCCCCTCTTGAATCACTTCAATATTTGGCTTGTTAAACATTTTCGCCAACTTGGCTAGTTCTTCTTTCTCTAACACCCTATCAACTACGACAATGGCATTATCTAGGTCGCCCCCTTTAATTAAATTATTTTGATGTAAGTATTCAATTTCATGCAAAAAACAAAAAGTTCTACAAGTTGAAATTTCCTTTTTAAAACTTGATAAGCCTTTTAAATAAGCATGTTGAGTACCTAAAACATTAGAATTAAAATCAATCATCGTGGTGATTTTATATTCTGGACTAGGTGTAGCCACCATTTCTACATTTTTTTCTTCATCGATAAAAGAGATATTAGTATCAATGGAAAAATAAATTCGTTTGGCATCTTGTTCTTCTATACCCACCCTTTCTATCGCAGCAACAAATTCTTTGGCGCTACCATCCATGATAGGTACTTCTTCAGCAGTTAATTGAACAAGGGCATTGTCTACACCCATACCTGTTAAGGCTGCCAATATATGTTCTACAGTGGCTACTCTTGCACCATTATATTCTAAAGTTGTACCACGTGAAGTATCCACCACGTAATCTACGTCGGCTTTCAAACTTGGTTCTCCAGGTAAATCGACTCGTTGAAATTTGATTCCATGTCCAGGGCTAGCCGGTTTTACCGTCATGATAGATTTTAGTCCTGTATGTAATCCAACGCCTTCGACTACAAATTCTTCGGCAAGGGTATGTTGATTTGATGAATTCATAAAAAATATTCAAATAATGAATGATTAAAGTTGATTTTTTAAACTAGCTACTGCTTTTTCTAATTCAATAAGTTGCTTTTGCAAGTCAGGTAAATTTCGATAAATCACTTGACTTTTTAACATAGAACGATAGTCATAGGCTGGAGATCCAGTTAATGAACTTTGTGGCACAGTTACTTCTTTAGCTACCCCACTTTGTGCATTAATTTTTGTGCCATCGGCAATTTTTATATGTCCTACGATACCTGCTTGTCCGCCTATCATACAAAATTTTCCGATTTTAGTACTTCCAGAAATTCCAGCTTGTGCTGCTATCACCGTATTCACATCAATTTCTACATTATGTGCAATTTGAACCAAATTATCGAGTTTTACACCTGATTTTATTCGAGTAGATCCCATTGTTGCACGATCTATGGTACAATTTGCACCTATTTCCACGTCATTTTCGATGACCACATTGCCTACTTGAGGAATTTTATTGAATTTGTTATTCTCAAAAGCAAATCCAAACCCATCACTACCAATTACGGTTCCAGCATGAATGATTACATGATCTCCAATCACACAATCTTTGTATATTTTCACGCCTGCATGGATTAAACAATTTTTTCCAATTTTTACTTGGTCGCCAATATAACAACCAGGATAGATGCTTGTAGAATCTCCAATGGTCACCTTCTCTCCTATATAAGAAAAGGCCCCAATGTAATGTTGTTCACCAATCACAGCATTTTCAGCAATGTATGAAGGCTGCTCAATTCCTAGTTTTGGTTTTGAGGAGGTAATATCTTGGTAGGTTTGTAAAATTTGTGCAAAAGAAACATACGCATCCGGAACTCGAATCAAGGTTGCATGTACCTTCTCTTTCAACACCAAAGATGCATTCACCAAAACAACAGATGCCTTCGTTTGATATAAATAATCTTCATACTTCGCATTGGCTAAAAAGCATAAATCACCTGCATTACTTTCTTCAATTTTAGCAATGGATGAAACTAATACATTCGCATCACCTTCAATTTGTCCGTTTACCAGCGTGGCTATTTGTTGAGCCGTAAATTTCATAAATCTATCTATTAAGTCTAGGGTGGCAAATGTAATGTTTTTTTATGGGTACTAAAAGTGCTTCACTGATTAAGGTATGCTCTACTTGAGTAATCTCCTTAATTTCACCATTTTTGAAACAAATTCTTATGTTCCCATCACCTAATACATAGGTTTGATTTACAGTACTATCATGAATAAAATAATAGGTCATGGCTTCATCTGACAAGGATAAATTTGCTTGAATGGCTAATTTTAAATCAAGCAATTCCTTCTCATTCTCAATAGACAAAAATTTCACTTTAAACAAATCTCTATCGATCAAACGGCGACAAAGATCTGATAAAATAGCATCTTCATGACTTGTCCAAACTTTAATTGCACACACAATATCATGATCATCTAGATTTAAAAAATGTTTCAAAGAAGTTCCACCATGTTTAAAATCTTCTAAATTTCTTTGTGTGGCCAAAAAATATTGTAACGAAGGGCTCCCAAAAATCATCTCTTTTTCTTTCACCACTTCCTTTGCACGTTTCAAAATATTCACCAACATCAATTCCGAACTTAATACAGTTTTGTGCAAATACACTTGACTATACATGAGTCTCCTTGCAATTAAAAACTTTTCGATTGAATGTATGCCTTTCTCTTCTACCACTAATTCGTCATTCACCACCATCAGCATTTTAATAATTCGATCATAACCAATCACGCCTTCCGAGACTCCTGTAAAAAAACTATCTCTGGCCAAATAATCTAAGCGATCTACATCCAATTGACCATGGATTAATTGATGTAAAAATTTCTTAGGATATTCATTCTTAAATATTGAAATCGCCACCTGTAATTTTCCCGCAAAATGCTGATTCAATTCCTCCATAATCAACATCGACAAATCTTCGTGATGCACATCCACTAAAGTATGCTCTAAGGCATGTGAAAATGGTCCATGTCCTATATCATGCAAGAGTATGGCTATTTTGGCTCCTAACTCTTCTTCCTCAGTAATGGCTACATGCTTTTGTCGTAATTCAGCAATTGCCTGATGCATGAGATGATAAGCCCCTAATGAATGATGAAACCTTGTGTGCACTGCACCCGGATACACCAAATAAGCCAAAGCCATTTGTTTGATTCGCCTTAATCGTTGAAAATAAGGATGGGCAATAAGTTGATAAATGAGTTCATGATCTATGGTAATAAATCCATGAACAGGATCATTGATAATTTTTCTCAATCAAATTCAGTTTATCAGCGAAAATAGAGATTCTCAGAGTGATAATAAAATAAATTTGATTGATGAAGTTA
>JAGNOY010000124.1 GCA_017989935.1 Chitinophagaceae bacterium | reverse complement strand
TATTTGGAACAACATCAAGAAGTCAAACTTGGGACGGTATGTTCAAAGGCGAGAAATCAGCTTCAGATACTTATTATTGGGTGGCCTGTTTGCAAGATCAGTTTAATAAAGTTAAGATTGTGAAAGGCGATTTTATATTATTAAGATAAATAAAAAGCTTTAGTCTTACAGTCATGCATGCACTGTCTTTATTCTTTTAATTTCAAGTTGAAATTTGAGAAGGCCAAGAAATTAGCTCCCAAAAGTATGCTCGTAAGATGTTTGTTTCTTCAATCTTACAATAATTGAAAACAACGTTTCTTAGTAAGATTCTCTAATAAAAAATGGCCATCATACAAAAAGTGTGATGGCCATTTTTAAAAAAGAACTATTTATTTAAATACTTCTTCGCTTACATTGGTGTTTACTTCAACACTTTTCATGGTCATTTCTAAAGCACCCATGGGTCCTCCAACTTGTTTGATCGAGTTTGGATACTTTAATCCACCTGGACCATCTTTATAATCTTTGTAGAAAGTGGTTGAAACACTTTTGCCTTCTTCACTTTCTTCAGTTTCATCTGTCCTTACTTTTAAGCCAGAATTTACATCAAAATATTCTGTAACAATATCGCCTGAGGCTTTAGTAACTTCTACTTGATAAGCATCGCTTCCGTCTACTTTTTCAATTCCTTTTAAAGCAAGTTTGTATTTGCCGTTTAAATAATCAAGTTCTTTATGCATAGAAGCTTCTTCGCTGTATTCGGCCACTTCTTTTGCATCCATGTCCTTTTTTTGACCTTGTTGACTCATATAACCTTTAGTGCCATCAAAGACAATCTTTTGTAAACTATTTCCCATCATGTTTACATCTAACATCATTTTGTTTGGTGTTTTATGAATGGTTTTAATATCGATTTTCATCCCTTGCATTTCCATTTGCATCACTAAGGTCATATCAGTTATTTTTTTCCAAGCAGCTTCACCACCAGTTGCTTGAATATGTTTTTTCACCACATCTTGAGCACTTAAGTTAGCAGGTAATGCTTTTGCAGGTTCGTCAACTTCAACATTGCCGTATATATCATACACAGTTACTGGACCGAATTTTTTTAATTTGTCTACTACTTGTTTTTTATCGCCTGCTACAGTGATGTTTGCAACTCCTGGGGTGATATATTTTTTTGCAACTGTCATTACATCTTGTGCAGTTACCGCCTCCACATTTTTTAAATAGTTTTTGTAATAGTCCTTAGGCATATTATACTTCTTTTCGTTAATTGCATAACGAGCTAGAGTTTTAGGATCTTCCAATCCTAAAGCAAATGTACCAGACATAAAATTTTTGTATCCTTGAAGAGATTCTTCAGAAACTGGTTGAGTGCGAAGTAATTCCATTTCTTTCAAAATTTCTGCAACAGAGCTATCACTTGCGTTGGTAGTGCTATTAGCTGTAGCAGAAAAACTTCCAGCATTAGGTAACTCGTCTGTTCTAAAACTTGAATAGGAGCCATAAGTCCAAGCATGGGTTTCACGAAGGTTTAAAAATAATCTTCCTGTGCTACCACCACCTAAAATGCCATTTGCTACTTTTAATTTAATTTCATCAGCATCGCCTGGCTTCATGTTGATTGGATATGTAACATCGATTACACTTTGTACTGCCCCTGTTTTGTTTACAACCGCTACTGAAGCGCCTTTTGGTGAAGCAGGTGTTGGATAAGTTGCACGAGGAACTTCTTTCTTTTGCCATGTAGCAAAATTCTTTTCTACTTGTAATTTCGCTTCTGCTAGGGTAATATCACCCACTATAGCCATATAAGCAACATTAGGTCTGAAGTAGGTTTCAAAAAACTTTTGACATCTTTCTAGTGTAATTTTTTCAATACTAGCTTCAGTCATAATTTCACCATAAGGGTGTTTTTTGCCAAAGTTAAGAATGCTCGTAATATTGGAGCTCATAGCTTCTGGATCATCTTGTTGTTGTGCAAGACCTGATTTGGCTTGAGTTTTCAATTTCTTCAATTCAGCTTCAGAAAATTTAGGTTCAGTAAGCACTTCACTTGCTAATGCTAACAATTTATCCGAATTCTTTTTCAAACTTTGCATATAAATACCATCGCTACCTACAGAAAGTCTAGCGCCTAGTTGATCTAATTCTGCATTGAATTGATCTTTCGATTTGTTTTTTGTTCCTGAAGTGATAAGATCTCCGACAAAATCTTGAAAGCCAACCATATCCCCTTGAAGTTCTGGTTGAATATCGAAATCAATGGTATAAGAAACTACAGGTAGTTTGTGGTTTTCTACAACATATACTTTAATTCCATTTGATGAAATAAAAGATTGGGCACTTCCCATTTGTAATACGGGTGCCGGGCCAGCTTTAGGTCTAATACTTCTATCCAAGGTTTGGGCAAATAACGAAGTAGTTAGTAAAGAAAAGGAGGCTATACTTAAAATTATTTTTTTATTCATTGTCTTATTTTTTATCCTCTGACTAAAATAGGCTAAGTCAAAGTTGAATTTATATTTAGGGTGAATTAGTTTTTGCTACTGTCTGGTAAATAATAAAGTACCAATCGGTTTGTTTTTACGAAATACTTTTTAGCAACTGCTTGCATTTCAGCAGCAGTGACTTTCATGTATCTGTCTAATTCTTTATTAATCAAATTAGCATCTCCGAAATAAACATGGTAATTCGCTAAATTTTCTACAATGCCTAATACACGTTGGTTTTGAGAAATAAATTCATTTTCGATTTGATTTTTACATTTAGATAATTCTTCTGGAGTTATACCATTTGTAATAATTTTTTCTACTTCTGCATCCATAGACTTTTCTATATCTTCCTTTGCAACACCCATATTTCCAATGCCATACATCATAGCTAACCCTGGATCTTCTGAAGGTAAATTAAATGCACCAGCGGCTACTGCTTTTTGTTGCTTGTCTACCAATTCTTTTTGTAGTCTTGAGCTTTTTCCTTCAGATAAAATTTTAGCAACCATTTCTAACGCATAAGCTTCAGGAGTTCCTTGTGCTGGCATATGGTATGCAAACACCACAGCAGGTAATTGAACTTTGTCTAAATAGGTGGCTCTTCTTTCTTCTGTTTGTTGAGGTTCAACGATAGTAGGTCTTGGAATTGGTTTTGTTCCTTTAGGAATAGAACCAAAATACTTTTCAATCCATGCTTTAGTTTGCGCTACATCGATATCTCCGCCAATTGATAAGGTAGCGTTGTTTGGCACATAGAATGTTTTGTAAAAATCCATAAATTCGGCTAAACTAGCTTGGTCGATATATTGCGCCTCGCCTATTGGTGTCCATTGATAAGGATGTTTGGTATAAGAATATTTGAAAATTTGCTCTAAGAAATGTCCATAAGGCGTATTTTCATAGCGTTGCTTTTTTTCTTCTTTTACTACTTTACGTTGAGTTTCTAATCCGATGTCGTCAATTTTAGCATGCAACATTCTTTCGCTTTCCATCCAAAGGCCCAATTCTAACTTGTTAGAAGGTAAGGTTTCGAAATAAAATGTTCTGTCGAAAGAGGTATTCGCATTGATTACACCCCCGTTATTTTGCACAAGTTTCATGTACTCGCCACGTCCCATGTTTTCGCTTCCTTCAAATAAAAGATGCTCGAAAAAATGCGCAAATCCTGTACGAGTTGGGTCTTCGTTTTTGGATCCTACATGATAAAGAACAGAGATAGCCACTGTAGGAATGGTATGATCTTCATGCAATATTACATGAAGCCCATTGGGCATATCATATTCAGTAAATTTGATATTTACTGATTGTGCATGAAGGGAATACATTCCACTTAATGACAAGATGGACAAAAAAAGTTTTCGCATACGATAATAAAATTTGTCGCAAAATTAATAGGAATCAGCCAATGTTTCTACTTTCTTTTATACAAATGGCAAGAAATACGGATAGTTGGGAACTCGCATTAAAAAGCTTGACTTTTTACTAAAATATGGACCAACTATTTTAAATAGATTTTGGGTGGCAGACACGCTTTTCGTTGCTACGCCGCTTCCGAATCGGCTACTAAGTGTCTAGTTGTGTGAAATATCCTTTAGCCTCTCGGAATGCGGGGTATTCACTGCAATCGTTGCCACAAATTGTAGCCAGAATGATGTGTAAGTTTTTGAATAAGAAGTTATTTGACAATGTCTTCCATAGTTTTTTATAAGATTATTTATGAATTTATACAACTTCAATTTTGTTCTTCTTCTAATAAGGCATTGTCAATTTTCTCAAAAAAATGCATTGGATTAAAGGTCCTCCATTGTTCATCTTCCAAGAAATGAACATAGCGATTTATTTTTCCTTTAATGAAATCATATTTGGTTTGTTCTGGAACATTGATGGCTACTATCCAACCGCCGTGATCTTTAATATCTTCATACCACTCTTCATAGTAGGCATCGCCATCACTATGAAAGTTGAGGATGTTTTCGCCGATTAAAATAAATTTATAAATTCGTTTAGCAATCAACAAATCAATAATATTTCGTTTTAAAGTTTGAATGTCATTTTCTATCGCATCGTTCCATTCGCCAATCATTTCTATGATCGCCATATTGACATCATAGTCTACAAAAATTATTTTCAAGTATAAGGTCCTTGAGCCGATTTCATCCCATTGAGGATGGATATAATAATTATACACGGTGTTCGAAAATTCAAATTCACTGTGCTCTGTGCCAAAAAAAGGTGAATGTTCATCTTCTTCAGCTGTATATAAATGTCTCCAATTATAATAAGGTTCTATGTCGTGCATGTTACTTCTTTGTGCAATGAACTAAATGCTTTTTTGTAAAGCCTGTTCAAGGTCTTGTAAAATATCTTCAATGTTTTCTAGTCCAACACTTAAGCGAATTAAACCATCTGTGATGCCCGACTTGATTCTAAGTTCTCGGGCCACTCCGGTATGCGTGGTGCTAGCTGGGTGAGAAATTAAGGTGTCGCAAGTACCTAAGGAAACAGCATGACTGCAAAGCTGCAATGCATTGATAAATTTTTTACCTGCTTCTATGCCGCCTTTAACTTCGAAACTCATCAGTGCACCTGCATGCCTCATTTGTTTTTTCGCCAAATGATAATCAGGATGATTTTCTAATCCTAGATAATTTACAAATTCAACTTGTGGATGGGCGACTAAAAAGGCAGCCACTTTTTCGGCATTGCTACAATGTCTTTCCATTCTAATTTCAAGTGTTTTTACGCCATTGCTCAATAAAAAAGCATCAAAAGCATTTGAGTTAGCGCCTAATAATCTGTGATGTTTAGTTGCTTTGGTATTCATCCATGACAAGTCTTTACCAATTAATATACCTCCAATGGCCGTTCCATGTCCATTTAAAAATTTAGTGGTAGAATGGATAACAAAATCTACACCAAACTTAAAAGGTTGTTGTAAGAAAGGTGTTGCAAAAGTATTGTCTACCGCCACCTTGATTTGATATTTTTTAGCCAATGTGGTAAGCGCTTCAA
Source organism: Chitinophagaceae bacterium (assembly GCA_017989935.1). Classification (GTDB taxonomy): domain Bacteria; phylum Bacteroidota; class Bacteroidia; order Chitinophagales; family Chitinophagaceae; genus OLB11. The sequence goes on along the minus strand of JAGNOY010000124.1, from coordinate 1,024 downwards.
GGTCTACACATTGTAAGGTTGGATTGGCTGGTGTTTCGAGATACATCAATTTGATTTGTGTATCTTCTTGTAATAATTGTTCAACAGCATCTAAATCTTTCATGTCTAATAGGCAAGTTTCAATGCCGCATCCTGGTAGTACTTTGTCGATTAATTCTTGTGTGCCTCCATATAAGGAAAGATGAGAAATGATTTTTTCGCCTTCTTTCAAATTAGACAAAACAAGTGTGGAAATGGCTGCCATTCCAGAAGCATGCAATATGGCTTTTAATTGTAAGGGATTTCCTTCATCATCTTGCAAGCCATGCGCTTCGAGACCAGCTATTTTATTTTCGGTTTGTTCGATGGTTGGGTTGCCGAATCGACCATAAATAAATCCCTTTTCTTTACCTGTAAATAAATCAACGGCATGGTCGGCACTGTCAAACAGGTAGGTGCTTGATGCATAAATTGGTGTAAGATGACTATGATGTTGTTCCATCTCAAAGCCACCGTGAATGCAACTTGAGCCAAAACCTATTTGCTGATTGTTTTTCATTCGGCGAAGGTAAATAATCCCATGTATAAATGACAATTCTTCAAATTGATAAGTCGACATTTGTTGTGATGATTTAGTGTGATGATGATTTGATGATGAATAGCTGGCTGAATTGCGGCAGCGATTGTAGTGGAAAGCCCGCATCCCGAGAGGCTTTATCCTGATTATTTTAAAAGAGATACTCTAGCCGATTCGGGAGTGGACTTGGAGCGAAAAGCGCGTGTGCCGCCCTAAATAATCTCATATATTTTGCGAATTAGGTTAATTACTTTTGTGCCATAACCTTCAAGGTAGCAGATTAACATAACGAGTAAAAAAAACTAACAATATGAAAGAAATTCTACTTCAATACATACGCTATAATTATTGGGCAAATGAACACATGATGAACTTATTGGATCCATTGATTGAGGATGAGTATACTAAGTCGTTGGGTGGGAGTTTTGATACAATAGAAAAAACTGTAGCGCATATTTGGATGGCAGA
>JAGNOY010000123.1 GCA_017989935.1 Chitinophagaceae bacterium | reverse complement strand
ATTTAATCAAGTAAAAATTTGATTAACAAATTATAATTGTGATTCTAACATTTTGGGCGGCATACAGGCTATCCGCTACAAGTCCTCCTCCGAATCGGCTATAATGTATTTATCCATGTTCAAGTGTCGTGAAGCCTCTCGGAATGCGGGCTTTTCGCTTCTATCCTTGCCGCAATACAACAAAATGAACATGACTTTAAGTTGTATTATTCTCGCATAAATTGCCTTGTAATTTTAACCAATCATCTCAAAAAATGGCAGGCACTATTTATTTTGGTATATTTGAATAGCTATTGGTTCTTGATTGTAAAACCTACACTTTTTCTTATGACTATAAATAAATTCTTGAGCTATTTCACCGCCACTGTATTTCTATTGATTCAATCATCATTAGGCTTTACTCAATCATCAGTAATTAAATCAGAAAGCGATATTTATAAGCCAAATGTGATCTTATTTATGCTGCATTTGTCGACAAATAAAATAGAAGGCCTCGAAAGAAGAGGCTTAAAAAAAGATGTTTTATTGGTTAAGCAAGCCGACAAAGAAATCAATACCTCTATCATCAAAGATTTTTCAGTGTCATTTGCTTTTTGCCCTGTTTATTTCTTTTATGAAAATCAATTAGATGCCGTGCTTAAAAAGGATTGGGATAATGTAACTTTTTATGATATTGAACATTTATCTAGCCCTAAAAAAATCGAAGCTCAATCTTTCGGGAATTATTTCATTGCTGAAGTAAATTATCCGCCGAATACAAATTATAAAGAAGTAAAAGCTGGTTCTAAGTCAGCAAATCAAGCCGATGAATCACCTCTTGAAGAACCCGAATATGCAAATTCTAGAGACTATGGAATTGTTTTATATGATGATAATTTCAAATTATTACCCGGAAAACTCAGGTTTACAAACATTGCATTAAGGCAAAAGGGTAGCATTTTCAATAAAGACGAACGTGAGTATTTTTTTAGTGGTGCAGAGAAATTTGATAAAATCTTAAAAAAGTTTTTCAAGATGTAAGAAAATGTAAGTCATTTCAGTTTTAAGGACATTTAACTTACTTTTGCCCAACATTTTTTAAATTACTTAAATTTATTTTCTATGAATTATGATGTTATTGTGATCGGAGCTGGTCCCGGTGGATATGTGGCTGCAATTAGAGCTTCTCAATTAGGTTTTAAAACTGCTGTCATTGAGAAAGAAAGCTTAGGTGGAGTATGCCTAAATTGGGGTTGTATACCAACTAAAGCATTATTGAAATCTGCTCAAGTATTCGAATATGCCAAACATGCTTCCGATTACGGTGTTCAAATCGAGAACCCAAAAGCTGATTTTAATAGCATGATTCAACGAAGTAGAGGAGTGGCTGATAAAATGAGTAAAGGCGTTCAATTTCTCATGAAAAAGAATAAGATTGATGTGATCATGGGTTACGGCAAAATAAAGGCAAAAGGTCAAGTTGATGTAACTTCTACTGACGGGAAAAATACCACTTATGACGCTAAACACATCATTATCGCAACAGGCGCAAGAGCAAGAGCTTTGCCTAACTTGCCAATAGACGGAAAGAAAGTAATCGGATATCGCGAAGCCATGGTATTGCCTACTCAACCTAAATCTATGATCGTCGTAGGAAGCGGTGCCATTGGTGTTGAATTTGCGTATTTCTATAATAGCATCGGAACTAAAGTAACAATCGTAGAATTTTTGCCACATATTGTACCTGTTGAAGATGAAGATGTATCAAAAGAATTAGCTAAAAGCTTTAAAAAGCAAGGCATTGAGGTAATGACAAATGCCTCAGTAGAAAAAGTAGATACCAGTGGACAAGGCGTAAAAGCAACAGTAAAAACAGCGACAGGAGAAGTGACACTTGAAGCAGATATCGTTTTAAGTGCCGTAGGCATTATAGCGAACATCGAAAATATTGGTTTAGAGCAAGCAGGTGTTATCACTGAGAAAGGCAAAATAGTTGTAGATGCCTTTGGTCAAACAAATATTCCGGGTATCTATTCTATCGGGGATGTTTCACCTGGACAAGCCCTAGCACACGTGGCAAGTAAAGAAGCTATCGTTTGTGCTGAAAATATTGCTTATATGGAAAAGAAATCTACTCATAAACCAGAACCTATCGATTATGGCAATGTACCTGGATGCACCTATTGTAGTCCAGAAGTAGCAAGTGTAGGTATGACAGAAAAGGCAGCCAAAGAAGCTGGTTATGAACTAAAGATTGGGAAATTTCCTTTTGTGGCTAGTGGAAAAGCCGCAGCAGCAGGAAACACCGAAGGCTTTGTCAAGGTAATTTATGATGCTAAATACGGAGAATGGCTTGGTACACATATGATTGGAATGAACGTAACTGATATGATTGCAGAAACTGTTCTAGGACGAAAATTAGAAACAACTTATAAAGAGGTATTGAATTCTATTCATCCACATCCAACTTTAAGTGAAGCTGTGAAGGAAGCTACAGCAATGGCATACGGCGAAGCCACAGATATTTAAAAAACTATTAGCCTTTCTAAGGTTTAAAGTATCTTTTTCCAACTTAAATTCGCGACTCCCTTCATAGGGAGTTTTTTTATGATATTACCTCAAAAATTTCAAAGACTTGAAAAACTAAGTTTACAACTCTTAATCGTATTTCTATTTTTTCAAGTAAACAAAATGCTCTTTGTTGCTTTGAATGCGTCCTATTTTTCTGAACTGAGTCTGTCCAAAACTTTACAATTATTTGTGTTTGGTTGGCGTTTCGATTGGTCGGCTATCTGTACCATCAATCTTATTTTTATTATACTCAGCCTATTACCATTTTCCTTCGTATGCCATACTGTCTACCAGAAGGGGTTAAGTTTTATTTACATCCTTAGCAACTCACTTGCCTTTATTTTTGATTTGTCTGATATTGGTTATTTTCCTTTTGTAAGAAAAAGGATGACCGCCGAAGTGTTTCATCTAATAGGTAATAAGTCTGATTTTATTGATTTGCTTCCCTCATATTTATCAAAGTTTTGGTATGTAAGTTTGGCTATTTTAAGCATAATCGGCTTTTTTATTTATTTAAATAAAAAGATTAATAAAAAGTTAAAAATAATTGAAAATCAATCTTTTAGCGTAATAAATATTATATTATTTCTTGTTTTTTCTACTGTCTCTATTCTCGCGATCCGGGGAGGAATTCAATTAAAGCCAATTCAAAATAATAGTGTATTGCTTGTTGCCAATCATGATGAAGCTCCTATTGTTTTAAATACACCTTTTAGCATTATGCATACTTTGCAAGAAGACAAACTCAAGGAAATTAAAAGTATGCCCGAGGCAGAATTATTCGCTTATCTCAATCCATTCAAAAATTACGGCAAAGGTTTAAAAACCAAAAACTGCAATGTTGTCATGATACTCTTAGAAAGCTTTGGGAAATCTTATACTGCCTTAGGCGGACGGAAATCCTTTACACCTTTCCTTGATAGTTTAATGATGCAAAGTCTTGTGTTCGATAATGCCTATGCAAATGCCTATAGATCTGCAGATGGCATTCCGGCTTGTGTAGCAAGTATCCCAAATTTCGGTAACGAACCTTTTGCGACTTCTCCATATGCAGGCAATCAAATTGATGCATTACCGGGTTTATTGAAAGACCAAGGTTTTACCACTTCATTTTTTCATGGTGGAACCAATGGCACCATGAGTTTTGATGTTTTCTGTAAAAACGCAGGGTTTCAATCTTATTATGGAAGAACCGAATATGCCAACGATAAAGACTATGATGGTACCTGGGGTATTTGGGATGAACCATTCTTGCAATTTGTAGCTCAAAAGCTGACCGCCCAAAAGCAACCCTTCTTTTCAACAGTTTTCACCTTGAGTTCACATGAGCCTTTCGCTATACCAACTCAATACAAAAATGAACCTTTTGCCCAATTAAAAGGAATTCAACGAGGCATTTCATACAGTGATATGGCACTGAAACGTTTTTTCGAAACAGTTTCCAAACAAGCTTGGTTTAAAAATACTTTATTCGTTATCACTGCTGACCATAATTTTTTAGCCTGCCAAGATTCTTTAAACTATTACAACCAAGGTATTGGTTTGTACGCCATTCCAGTGATATTTTATCATCCAACAGACAAATCTCTACTAGGAACTAATTCTAAGGTTTTCCAGCAAATTGATTTGATGCCGACCATCTTAGATTACCTGAAATATCCATATACCTTCTTCTCATTAGGAAAAAGCGCCTATGATAGCCTTCAAAAACCTTTTGCAGCTACAAGAATGACAGGCTATCAGCAATTTATACAAGATCAATTCATCTTGACTTCCAATGATACAACAATTCAGGGGGTGTTTCAACGGCAACAAGATAGTCTAATGCATCAAAATATCATGGGGAATGATTCTATCAAACAACAAATACTCCCTTATTATTTGGCATATAATCAATGGCTAATCAATGGCTTGATTCAAAACAGACAATCAGTCAACACTTTTAAGAAATAGGATAAGAAATTTCAAACAATAATTCTACGCTCGCTCTAAACCTGCACCAAGCTTTCCTTTATCTTACCCATCACAAATACGCTTTGAATATGACCTACATTTTCAGCTTGACTTAATTTGTTCACATGGAAATCATAATAGCGTTCCATATTTTCGCCTACCACCTTCAACATGAAATCAAATTCTCCGCTAATACTATAACATTCTAAAACCTCTGGCATAGCAAGTATTGATTGGATAAACTTTGTGCCAGCATTTTTATTATGCTCTTTCAAGGATACATAACAAATTACCATCAAGCCTCTATTCACTTTTGAATGATCTACCAAAGTCACATATTGCTTTATAATACCATTCACCTCTAAACGCTTGATTCGATCGAAGGTAGGCGAGGTACTTAAATGAATTTTTTGGGCAATTTCGGTTACGGTTGCCTTAGCATTTTGTTGTAGTATGTTTAAGATGGCTTTATCTTTCTCGTCGATCTTATATACTGTTTCCGTATTTTTTTCTGTTTGAACTGTTTTTGATTTCATATTATTAGTAAATATGCTGAAAATTAGTAATAAAAATTGCATATTTCCTTTAATTATTAAAAATAATAGAATATTATACTTCCAATCCTATATTTGCCTTCTAAAATTTATACAATGTCAAATACAATTGATTTACAAATGCCATACAAAGTAGCTGATATCTCATTAGCTGATTGGGGCAGAAAAGAAATTCGCTTGGCCGAAGCAGAAATGCCAGGTCTAATGTCACTTAGAGCTGAATTCGGTGCTCAAAAACCTTTGAAAGGTGCGCGAATCGCTGGTTGTCTTCACATGACTATCCAAACTGCTGTGCTTATCGAAACCTTAATTGAGTTAGGTGCTGAAGTAAAATGGAGCTCATGCAATATTTTTTCTACACAAGATCAAGCGGCTGCGGCAATTGCGGCTGCAGGTATTGGTGTATACGCTTGGAAAGGCCAAACACAAGAAGAAGCTGATTGGTGTATCGAGCAAACTTTGTTTTTCGGAAGCCAAGATCGTCCGTTAAACATGATTTTAGATGATGGCGGTGATTTGACAAACATTGTTTTTGACAAATACCCAGAATTAATTCAACATGTACGTGGATTAAGTGAAGAAACAACTACAGGTGTTCACCGTTTATATGAAAGAATGGAAAAAGGAACTTTACCTATTCCTGCTATCAATGTAAACGATTCTGTTACTAAATCTAAATTCGATAATAAATACGGTTGCATGGAATCTTTAGTTGATGCAATTCGTCGTGCAACTGATGTGATGATGGCTGGTAAAGTTGCTGTTGTAGGTGGTTATGGTGATGTGGGTAAAGGAAGTGCGTTGTCTTTACGTGGTGCAGGTGCAAGAGTAATCGTGACTGAAATTGATCCAATTTGTGCTTTACAAGCTGCGATGGATGGTTTTGAAGTAAAGAAAATGATTGATGCTGTTAAAGAAGCTGATATTATTGTGACTGCAAGTGGATGTCGTGATTTGATTACTGAAGCTCATTTCCGCAGCATGAAAGACAAAGCTATTGTTTGCAATATCGGACATTTTGATATTGAAATTGATATGGCTTGGTTGAATAGCAATTACGGCAATACAAAAAATACCATCAAACCTCAGGTTGATTTATATACCATCGAAGGCAAGGATATTATTGTATTAGCTGAAGGTCGTTTGGTAAACTTAGGTTGCGCCACTGGTCACCCTTCTTTTGTAATGAGTAACTCATTCACCAACCAAACACTTGCCCAAATTGAACTTTGGACAAATAGTACCAACTACGAAAACAAAGTGTATGTATTACCAAAGCATTTAGATGAGAAAGTAGCTCGCTTACACTTAGCAAAAATTGGTGTGGTGTTAGACGAATTAACTTCTGAGCAAAGTGCTTATTTAGGCATTCCTAAAGAAGGACCATACAAATCAGAAATGTACAGATACTAAACATAAGTATTCACTACTGAATAAACTATCTCTTATGGAGGTAGTTTTTTTTTGCCCCCAGCATGCCTCTACTT
>JAGNOY010000122.1 GCA_017989935.1 Chitinophagaceae bacterium | reverse complement strand
ACCTATGGTCATGTTGAATAAATCCCCAATTAATTATTCATTTTTATCCTTTTTTTTATATTTGTATTGAAAAAATATCCCAAAACCAATCATTAACAATACCATGCTTAAATCATTCTCCACCTTCACGACTCTTTTATTGCTTGTTACTTGCTTGAATACCAATGCTCAAAACCAAGCAGGTATGGTAAATAAAACGAGCGGCGGCCAATACTTTAATGCAGAACAGTATAAAATAGATCGTTTAAAAATGGAGGTAAACGAAACCCCATCTTCATCTAAAAAATACGAAAATCCAACTGATTTTAGCAAACCAAAGAATGGTATCAATAACTATGGCGAAATTTGGATTGACAAATATTGCCGTTATCGTCCGGCAACTACTAACAAAGCATATTATTGTTCAGATATGAATGAGCAAAACTATCTCAATGCAATCTATCCAGCAGATACACAAATTTATTCAGACAATTTTAGTGGTAAAGGAAATATACTTTGGGACAATATAGGTGATAAACATTATAAAGAAAAAACAGGATATACTCATATTGCTGATTCATTAAACGATGGTATAACTATGAATTTTTTCAAAGATATAATGTATAAGTCTGATTTTTTTAGATGCACTGAAGAACCAGCCAAATACCAATTTAGTAGAGCATGGAAAGTATGGGTAAAACGTGTTTCAGGTCCTGAAAATATGCCATTGGAATTAGTTGCATATTATAATTATACAAATGGACGAGATGCTACCGTGCTAAAAATTAGTGACAATGGAAGCTTTGAAATTTCAGACCTATGCGACAATTGCGATCATACTCACCATGACCTAGACAAAGGCAAAACGAAGGCTTGGATTAAGGGCGGTTGGAATGAGATTTGTATTTTTAAAGATGAATTAAATACCGTTAAGATATTGGTGAATGATCTAATCATCTTTCAATATCAGATACCCGATATTCCAATTACTACACGTTTTGCAACCTTTTTAATCAATCCACCTCATTTGTGGCAAAAAAAGAACCTCATGTATAATATTGGACAAGTAAGTGTTGAAAGCTACCCTAAAATGAAGTAATACTTATTAAATGCTTAAGGAGTAAAGTAATAATATAAAATCCTTGGAAGTAAATTTCCTCTATTTAGTATCCTAAAAAATGTAATTCAACCCTTTAATTTTATAGCAAAGGATAGAAAGGCATCGTTTTTTACGTTGTACATTTGTATCCTAATTCTAGTATAATGAGTTCAACTCCCGAATCTATCCATAGCCTGCTTACTTCATCTCATATCTACCCAAGTTTGAAAGCCATAGGCGAAAAGGTTCTTCTTGGTGAACGTATCAATACTTCAGAAGCCCTTACACTTTTTCAACAAGGCGAGATAGGATTTTTAGGCGCTTTAGCTAATTATATTCGTGAAGCTAAGTTTGGTAATCAAACTTTTTTCAATAAAAACTTTCATATTGAACCCACGAATGTTTGTGTATTTAGTTGTGCTTTTTGTTCTTATTCTAAACTCTATAAAAATCGTGAAGATGGATGGGAGTTAAGCATTGATCAAATGATGCATATCCTAAAAAAATACGATGGCATAGAAGTAACCGAAGCCCATATTGTTGGCGGCGTACATCCAAAATTAGATCTTGATTTCTTTTGTGAATTGCTTCGTCAAATGAAAGCATACAGACCTGAATTACACCTAAAAGGATTTACTGCAGTAGAATTAGATTATATGTTTAGAAAGGCAAAACTAAGTAGACAAGAAGGCATGCTTAAATTAAAAGAAGCCGGTTTACAAAGTTTACCAGGTGGAGGAGCTGAAATATTTGCCCCACAAATTAGAAAGCAAATTTGTGAAGACAAAGTAGATGGTGAAGGTTGGTTAGACATTCATAGAACGGCCCATCAACTTGGTATGCATAGCAATGCAACCATGCTATATGGACATATAGAAAGTTATGAAGATAGAATTGATCATATGAATCAATTAAGAAGTATGCAAGATGAAACTAAAGGATTCAATTGTTTTATACCATTAAAGTTCCGTAACCAAGATAATGATATGAGTCATTTGGCTGAAAGCTCTATCATTGAAGACATTAAAATGTATGCGGTGGCAAGAATTTTCATGGATAATTTCGAACATCTGAAGGCATATTGGCCAATGCTAGGTCGCAACAATGCCCAATTGATGCTAAGCTATGGCGTAGATGATTTAGATGGCACCATTGATGATAGCACAAAAATTTACTCAATGGCTGGAAGTGAAGAACAAAATCCTTCCATGAGTACTGAAGATATTTGTAATTTAATTACACATGTGAATAGAATTCCTGTTGAAAGAGATAGCATGTATAATGTTATACGCAGCTATGAGACAATTTCTGCATAATGAGCTTAAAAAAAGACCGCCTAGAAAGGCGGTCTTTGTGATTTAATGAAAATTAAATACACGAAAAAACACGATTCGTTAAGTATGTATTTTTCAATTGTCAAGTAAGCAAAAACTAAGCCAAACACTTCTTACTATTGAATTATTTATCTATTATTTAATTATTTACATATTCAATATTATTTAATACAAAATAAAAAAGCTACTTCGGTTTATGAAAAATAATATTTTGGACAATTAACTACCCGTGAAAACGTGACTTGTATTGCGGCAACGATAGTAGTGAAAAGCCCGCATCACGCGCCGCGCGTGAGAGGACTTGAAACGAATAGCGTGTATGCCGCCCAAAAAAATCTGAATATCTGATTGACTTGCCCTTATTTTGTGAAACTAATCTTAGTATGCGCATTCGATTGTTTATATTTTTTCTGGTTTCTATTTTTTGTTTGCATTCATGTTCGTTGAAAAATAAGCCTGAACAAATTGAAGAAGCAAGCATTAAGCTGGGCCATTATTTGTTTTTTGACAATCGATTATCGGGCAATCATACTAAATCATGTGCGAGTTGTCATAGTCCGAATATGGCCTTTACTGATGGTTACCGCAGCAGTGTAACCCCTTTTGGAGAAAATGTGTTGCACAATGCTCCATCTCTTCTAAACATCAATCAATATCGGTATTATGATTGGGCAAATCCATCGGCAAATTCCATAGCCAAACAAATCAAACGACCGCTGTATGCGAGACATCCTATTGAATTAGGGCTGGACCAGCATGTGGAAGACATTCAACAACTTTTTTCGAAGGACTCGATCTATGCTGATTTATTTAGACGAAGTTTTCCGAAGGATAAACAATTGTACACCTTGCCGCAAATTGAATATTGTATTGTCCTTTACGAAATGCAATTACAAAGCAGGCAATCGATATTTGATCAGCATAAATTAGATGAAAGTGCACGACGTGGTGAGGCTTTATTTAGAGATACAAGATTACATTGTATTCAATGCCATCAACTGCCAGATTTTACGTTGGCTTCACTTACAACTTCTGTGGATAGTGTGTATGCCAATATTGGCTTATACAATGTAGCTAATTCAAATGCCTATCCAATTCAAGATGCTGGTTTAATTTTATCTACGAAGCAAAGCCAAGATAATGGCAAATTTAAAATTCCTTCATTGCGCAATGTGGCTATTACCTCGCCTTATATGCATGATGGAAGTGTGGCGAGTTTAGCTGAAGTGATAGATATGTATGCATCAGGTGGAAGAACAATTATGATGGGCCCTTTCAAAGGAGATGGGCGAAAAAATAGTTATAAGCATCCGTTGATTCAAGGTTTTGAAATCAGTGAGGATGAAAAAAAAGATTTAATTCATTTTCTTGAATCATTGACAGATACTAGTTATTTGAAAAATCCTCTATTTCTAGATCCTTGGCCACGTAAATAAAATAACATTAAGCTTTCACAAAAGGCGCAGAACCTTCGAAAGCTGCATCAGCTAATCCAATTCTTGAATAGTTTGGCGTTTGATCTCTTGGCATACCTTTCAACACTTTAGTCAACAAACCGGCATAGTTTCCTTTGAATTTACCTCCACCCCAAGCTTTCAACAATTTTTCAGTAAACAATCCATTCTTATCACCATCGCTTGATAATTGATTATCCTGGCATCCTGAAAATAATAATATAGTGGCTTTGATGCCGCTACCTTTGATAATGTTCTTTTCACCTTCGCTATCATACAATTTTCTGTTTTTCATATAAACTTTATTCGCGTCCTTAAAAAGTCTATTTCTGCCTACAGGTTCTGACACTTTAATACTACCATCGAAAGTTAAAACTCCGCGTGAAACTGAACCACTATGACAACTATCTGACACCATAATAATTCGAACTCCTTTTTTGAATTTACTCCATAAATAACCAAGTTCATCATCTAAAATCATACGATCGTACAAACACCAAGTTTCATCTAATCCATCTGACTCATCCTTATTATTATCACGCACCGATCCTCCATGACCTGAATAAGTAATAAATAAAGTATCCTTGGCTTTCAATTTTTTGGCAGCATATTTAAGTGTTGCAACAAGATGTTGATGGGTGCTTTCTTCATCAATAAAAGTAAAAATCTCATCATAAGCATACTTCACTGAAATTTTTTTCATTGCTTTAAGGTCATTGATACAACCTGCTAATGCCCCATCATTTCCATAATAGGCGGGATCAATTTTATTCAAGGCCACATGGACCGAAATTCCATAACTCATGTTGTTGGTTTTAAAACGTTACGTATTATTTATTTAAAGGTCTTTTCTAAAAATCTCATAGCATTTTGTGAAAACACTTTTTCTATAATTTCTTGATCACTATAATTGCATTTGAGGCTATGAATATCTTCAACATATAAGTTATATTGATTTGCCTCATCTTGATAAAACAATCGAATATTTTCTGGTTCTAAAAGAAAATAAGACATGGCAGTTTTCAAATCATTCATTTTTGCTGCCGACTCAAAAGTATCTAAGTGGTTAATTAAACCGTCAAAATCACTACCTATGGCAAACATATCCCAAGCTTTTTTCAAATCGGACACTTTAGCCAACCTCAACTCGTCTATGGCACAAAAAATATTTGCCCAGATACTTTTGGCATACAAATAATTTCTTTCATCTTTAGATGTGTCCTTAGTTCTTTCTTTGAAATCTTTTAAAGCAAGTGGACCCATGATTCTTTTTTCGTCGAGTTGTATGCCGAGCAAACCATCTGAATGATACATTTCAACTAAATCTTCTCTGCATAAATTGATTGATTGCTCATGCAGAAAATAGGCCCCGTCTTGATAGGTTCGACCATTTCTTTCTAAAGGATTATCTTTCACATACTTGATCCATTTATCGAGGTTTTCAAAACTCATACTCACGCCAGTATGCGAACATAGAAGCGGCATGTTTTTCAAATCTGCATTCTTTTTTCGATAGGCATAAAAATTTTTTCTAGCCATCGGACTCATATGCTTGATGTCTAAGGTAATTGGCTTAACCGTTTTTCCCTGACTAGATGTTTTGGCTAATTCATCTATGACCATTTCTCCAGCCGACATTAAGGGTGCATTAATGCCTTCTTCTTGATTTAATAAGCCAGCCATCAAATTGTCCATGCTACGACAATGCCCAGCTAATCCATTCCAAAAATGATGACATAAGCCAACTGAATGAATTCGTAATGGAGATGTTGTTTTCACCTCTTGAATATGCTTGCAAATATCTACTGCAATCAGTACATTATGGGTGTCCTTTTGATGAGTATTTTTTCGCCCCCCAATAATATCAGGTAACACTCGATTGCTGCCAAAACTATGCGCACCTTCTACCGTTAATAGAATATTCAAATTACCTGCATCCTTTAAATTCTCTTGTAGTTCAGCATAATTATTCGGAAACTGCACAGTATACAATCCATTTGGACTTTTACTCCCCTTAAATTGGGCTAAATAATCAATCTCCTGTTTTAGCAAATCATTGTAAATATCGTAATAGACTCTTTTGATGCCATCAATATCTGCTGTTGAATAACCTGTCAAGGCATTAATAGACTTAGAACCAATAAACCCTTCTTGATAACTACTACTTTCTTTCAACAACGATTTAATGAACTGCTTTATTTTAGTATCATGATCTTTATTCAACACGGTAAATGCCTTTTCCATAGGTGTCAAAGAAACCATGGCTACCTTTACGCCTCCTGCAAATAAAAAATCAAAATTAGATTGAGAAGCCAACCTTATATGACTAAATTTTTCAAGTGGTTTCTTCAACAATGCATAAATCGGATGTTCAACTTTAAAAGGAAAATACTGAAAAGGATTCAATGATTGTTGCCCTATCCCAGACATAAAAGGCTTGCTGCTAGAATGGCAATGAATATCAATATTATAATTCATGGTAGATAAATTTGGTTAAAACAAATGTAGTGAATTATTCGTAAGACCGCAATTTTCGCATATTAATTTACACTCATTTTTTGGGCGGTAGCCAGGCTTTTCGCGGCAAGTCCTCTTCCGATTCGGCTATCAACTTTCTAGTCATATTCAATATCGCAAAGCCTCTCGGAATGCGGGCTTTCTGCTACAATCCTTACCGCAATACAAATTCCTGCATCAAACATGTCTTAAAAAAAATGAAATAATTTGTT
>JAGNOY010000004.1 GCA_017989935.1 Chitinophagaceae bacterium | reverse complement strand
CCCCTTCAGACAGTAGTCATGTGAATGGAAAAGTGCTTAAACAAGGACTTGGTTCGTTTATCTATCCTGTAGGAAATGGCATTCGATACCAACCTATTGCAATCAATTTATCAGACAACTCAGACGGAATGTATGTAAGGTATAATACAGGTAATGCAGGCGCAAATCCCTATACTGCAAATGGTTCAGAAGCTACCCCTTTAATAGCCTTTAATGCAAATGAGTTTTGGAATTGTGATGTGCCCTTTGGTGGTGTTGCAACAGGCATTGTTACTATGTATTGGGACGATTACAACAACACAGGTATTGGTAATATTACCGCTTTAAAAGTAGCACACCTCAGCAATAGCGAATGGGTAAACGAAGGCACAACAGCCACAGGTACTATTGCAGCAGGAAGTGTTACGAGCAATGTATTAAACAGCTGGAGTCCATTTACATTAGGTAGTATTTCTATGAGTTCGCCATTGCCAGTTACACTTTTATCATTTACAGGCAATAGAGAAACAACAGCGAATGTGCTAAATTGGACTACCTCTATGGAACAAAACAATGCATACTTTCATGTGCAACGTAGCCAAGATGCAAGAAACTTTACAACCATTGCCAAAGTAAATACAAAGGCAATCAATGGTAACTCATCTACCATGTTGAGGTACGAATTGCAAGATGAACACCCTTCAACAGGAAATAATTATTACAGACTTGAACAAGTAGATTTAGATGGAAATTCAAGCTATAGTGAAGTGATTAATCTATACAGAGATGCCAATGGCAATATAATCTCTATTTATCCGAATCCAACAAAAGGTATGTTATATGTTGAATGTTTATTCTTAACTGAGGGAGAAGCCGCTATTATATTATCTGATCTTTCTGGAAGAAAAATTAAAGAAATTCAAATGAACACATCAACAGGAAGTAATACCATTTCATTTGACATGAGTGATGTTTCCATTGGTATGTATTTGTTGAAAGTAAGTCAAGGCAATCAAGTAATTTCTATCCAAAAGATAGAGAAATGCGAGTAGGTGTAGTGTCCTATTTTTCATGTTTTAAAAAGCGCTCCTCTAAAGGGAGCGTTTTATTTATTAGGTATTGCCACTATTAAAAAATGGATTATAATCTTTAAGAGTTACATTTGAATCTAAATCAATAACCATATGAAAAAAATTATTACCCTAGTTTGCATGTTTCATGCAATAATTTGCTCAGCACAAAAAGTTGCTGTCATCGGAATGAATCATGTAAGTCCGGATGGCTTTACATTTGTAGTGACGGAAGAACTGGTGTCAGGTAATGTTGTTTATTTTACAGAAAACGAGTATGCAGATGCAAGTAATTCATTTAATAATTTAACAGAAGCTGTTGTTGCTTTTACAGCGAATGGCACTATTACAAAAGGTTCTGTGGTGTTTGTGAATGAAATTTCTACAGATGTATTTTCTGTAAACTGTACAGGAAATACTTCTTGTGGTAGCGCTGTAAAGACTGCATCGAGTAGTAATTTTGCCTTGGCAACTGAAGGAGAAGGTCTCTATGCCTATAGTGATGCTGATAATGATCCAAGTAATGGAATTACCGAAATTTTTTCAGTTTTATATGACGGTAATGCAGATCAGGTTCCTAATGTGAATGGTGGATTAATTCCTTCAGGACAAAATCCAATTAATGATTTTCCAAACGCGATTGTTGTTGAGGGTTTTTCTGCGATAACTCCAGGTCGTACAGAATATAATATAACAACTTTAGATCGTACGGATGTAACTAAATTGCAATTAGAAAATCCATCTAATTATCTTCACGGACAAGCGAATGCTGCCTTAAGTTTAACCCTATTTACTAATTTGTTGCCTAATATCGTTTTGCCAATGCAGATTAATAATTTTTCTGCCAAAATTGAGGGTGTAAATCATATGCTTGATTGGTCAACTTCTATGGAGCAAAACAATGCTTACTTTAATGTGCAACGTAGTCAAGATGCAAGCGAATTTAGCACTATTGGCAAAGTAAATTCAAAAGCAATCAATGGCAATTCAAGTGGTGTCATCAAGTACGAATTGCAAGATGAGCACCCTACAATAGGTCATAACTATTACAGACTTCAACAAGTAGATATGGATGGTAAAACTACCCATAGCCAAGTGATAGATTTGTACAGAGATGCGAATGGAAATGTAGTTTCAATTTATCCGAACCCAACACAAGGTATCTTGAATGTAGCATGTTTTATGTTGCAAGAAGGAAACACAACCATTATATTATCTGATATGTCTGGAAGAATGATAAAGGAAGTGCAAGCAAAAACCTTGCAAGGAAGTAATATATTTCAACTTGATTTGAATTCGGTGACAAAGGGTATGTTCATGTTGCAAACTATGCAAAGTGGCCAAGTAATTTCAACTCAAAAAGTAGAGAAGAAATAAATCATTAATTAGAAGAATGAAAAGTATATCATAAACAGCTTTCCATCTAAAATTGCAGATGGTAATATACCTATTGTTTTCATGTATGATAACGATCCTCTTAGGGGAGTATTTTTAATGCTTATCCGTTAAGTTGCCTAACAAAACTAATAAACTCAGATGTCAACTATCTTATACCAAGATGTTGCAAAAAATCTTTATAGAAGAGACTGCCTAAGATTCGAGGCAGCTAAAAATATTGAAATCGAAGCCAAACTTTTATCCACTGTTTGAGCACAGACGAATGTTGGTTTGAAGGGAATATCTTTATGTGCGAGTTTGGATAAAAGTGGCGTAGATGAGATAATTTTTATTCCCAAAGAATCTTTAGCCTAGACTTATTGCTCAACTTTTGCGTCATGGCAAAAGTGGAAAAGCAAACGGGTAACTTTACTGATAATCATAGAATTTTTTAGTAGGGTAGCTTGTTAGTTCAACAGAGCATGTTTATCTGTTTAAACTAACTTTTCCTAAGTTTTTAACTTTGGAAAAGTTGGGATAAAACTTTGGAAAAGCATATCCACATCAATACACCAAAGTAATATCCCCTTTGCTCACTACCTCCTTACCTGTTTCTTGGCAGATATATCTTAAATAATAAAAATAAGTACCAGTCTCTGCTTTGTTGGTTTTGTATTTTCCATCCCACCCATATTCAAGTGTGCTGGTTGAAAAAACTTCATTGCCCCAGCGATTGAAAATCTTGAATTCTTTTAATTCAATACCTTTTGTACTGAGCAATCGCAACTCATCATTGACTAAATCATTATTCGGAGAAAATGCATTGGGTACAAATACATTGCATACACAATTGGGCCTATCAAAATCTATTTTCACTTCGTCATCACCTTTACATTTATCCACCTCTACTTCAACTGTATAGATTCCTGATTGATTTACGAATAAAGTTGAGGCATGACTACCATCTTGCCAAGTATACGTAGCGCCACTTGTATAAGCATTCAGCGTGATTGATTCGTTTTTGCATAAACTAAGATCGGGTCCTAAATTGACTTGTGGTTTTTTCTTAAAGTCAATAAATGCTGTGTCGCTTTTTTGGCAATTGTTGATGGTCACTTCAACCGAATAATTTCCTGTTTGTGTTGCTTGATAATAACTAAGGGTTGAATTGTCTTGCCATTCATAGGTAGCATTTGTATTATTTGTTTGCAACAATACAGTATCTCCTTCGCACAAAGATGTATCTGCTCCAATGTTCACATCAAAATATGGATTCCTCGTTACATAAATCGTATCACTTGCTTTGCACAGATTCGAAGTAATTTCAACCCAATACATGCCGGTTTGACTAGCCTTTAAAAATGAATTGGTGGAATTGTCTTGCCAACGATATGTGGCATTACTTGTAGCTGCATTTAAAAGTAAAGTATCACCAAAACAAATAGATTTGTCTGGACCAAGATTAACGATTGGCAAAGGATTCAATTGAACTTGTATGGTATCTATACAACTGCAAGCTTGTGTAACCTTTACCCAATAAGTACCACTTTGATTGACTAAAAACGTTGGACTTGTATTTCCATTTTGCCAAAGATAAGTAGCGCCAGCTGTGCTTGCATTTAATAGCAAAGTATTGCCCGCACAAAAAGAGGTGTCGTTGCCTAATGAAAATATAGGCGGATTGGCCACAGTGATTTGTATCGTATCTGTTACATTGCCACAAGCATTGCTCACCTTTACCCAATAGGTTCCAGACTGACTTACAGTAAATGAGGCATTGCTCGAGTTGTCTTGCCATTGAAAGGTAGACCCAATAGAATTTGTTTGCAAAGTTATAGTTTGACCCATGCAAATAGTTGTGTCATTTCCTAAATTTACTGTGGGCGTGGGCAAATAATTTATATGTATTGTATCTGTGGCTGTGCCGCAATTATTCGTAACCTTAACCCAATAAGTTCCGGCTTGGGTTACATTGAAAGTAGCACCTGTAGAATTATTTTGCCATAAATAACTTGCCCCAGGATTGCCAGCACTCAACAATAAATTTTGACCATCACATAATGTAGTATCATTACCTAAATTTAAACTAATAGCTGTAGTGCCTCCACCCGAGTAAACTTCTAAACAGCCAGGGGGTAATAAAAAACATGTTGAAGTATCATTCGGGAAAAAGTAATTGACAATAGCTGGATTGAGTGGCATAGTGCCTCCATTCGATAAAGGTTCTTGACCATCATACCAAATATTATAATCACCAATACCTACTATGGCCCCTTTATGTGCTGTACCTACAAAATCGTTGGTAGTAAATACAAACCCAAAATTAGGAGATAAAGTAAATGAGGGGAAAGAGCTACCTACACCCGCCGTCACTAATAATTGATTTGCAGGAGGCAGTCCATCTAAAGCTTTATAAGCGGCACCAAAAAAAGTAGTACAACAACTTAAGTTTGCGGCTGTCCATCCTGGTGGGGGAATGGCCACAGCAAGAAATGGATTCGAATTTGGCGTAATGCTCAACCCGGTGAGTCCAGTTAACACTGTCGCTACATCAGCAGAAGCCACCGTGCAACAACCTACTTCGTATTGATAAAACACTTTACCACCGACATTAATAAAAGCCTGAATTTGTGGAAGCAAACTGGCAAACGAGCCATTACCAAAAAAGCAAAGCCAATCGTATCCATTTGTCGAGTCAATACAACGGGATGTAAAATTTTGCGGGAAGGCCGATGCACCAGCAGCATTTACTGTAACAGTATGTCCTAGGTTCTGCATGGCACTAATTAAACCGGGCTCTGCAGAATTATACCCGGTACTATTCATGAGATAAATACGATCAGCTTTCATCGTAAAGAGGCTAGCAAAAAGCAAGAGTGCGCAAAGTAAAATTGATTTCATAAGGTAAGCATAAGGTGTTTTATGATGATTTTTTTTTGGGCGGCAGGCAGGCTATTCGCTTCAAGTCCTCTCACGCCAAAGCGCGTGATGCGGGCTTTTCGCTACTATCCTTGCCGCAATACAAACTAGGTCCTTCAAAGAATCATAGACTAAAGATAGAAAACGTGCTTTTAAATTTATGTCTATTTTTTATACAAGTCAAGATGGATAGATAACTGATTTGTGAAGATTAATAACTGATAGAGTCCGCACGATGTATGAAATTTGAATTTGCAACGATACATTCGGGCAGGGATAGTAGTGGAAAGCCCACGTCTCGTTCCTCAATACGAGACGTGGCTTGCAACGGATAGCCCGATCTCGTGGTGTTGTCTTGCTTTATGAGTTCAGTGCTCACATGCCAACACCACGAGAGCCCGCCCAAAATAGAATTGTATACTTTTAGAAAACGAACAACTTATATTTGCCCCATGGAAATGTTACAAGTTGCTTTTCAGGATTTGGGTGAGATGCCTTACAAAGAGGCTTGGGATTATCAGGAAAGTCTGATGCAGGCTAATTTGGATATAAAAAAGAACAATCGTGATTTGGAAATTTCTGGAGTGGGTGAAGGAAAGCAGGAAACAAAGAGCCATTTGTTGTTTTGCGAGCATCCACCTGTTTTTACCTTAGGGAAAAGTGGGGCCATGGAAAATTTATTGGTCAATAACCAATATTTGATAGATCGTGGAATCGAATTTTTCAAAACTAACCGAGGTGGAGATATCACCTTTCATGGTCCAGGCCAAATTGTGGGCTATCCAATTTTAGATCTCGAACAACTTAAGCCTGATATAGTGCTGTATATGCGCAATTTAGAAGAGGTAATTATCAGAACCTTAGCTGAATATGGTATACAAGGTACGCGCAGTGAGGGCGAAACAGGGGTTTGGCTAGACGCGGATAAACCACATAGAGCTCGAAAGATATGCGCCATGGGGGTGCGCACTAGCCGATGGATAACCATGCATGGCTTTGCATTGAATGTCAACACGGATTTGAGTTTTTTTCAACTGATTATTCCTTGTGGTATTCAAAACAAGCAGGTAACGAGTATGGAAAAAGAATTAGGGCATATTGTGGCCATCGAAGAAGTTGAGGCCAAAATTCGCCACCATTTTCAGGAAGTTTTTCAGATTGCATGGGTTTAAAAGCACGAAGCTTGTTTTAGAATGCTGAATTTTGACGATAGAATAGATTTTATTCTCTTATAAAGTTTAGGTTTTACTATGAATCTACAAATTTGCTTCTTAAATTTGCGCCATTCTGAGAGAAATCGAGTTATGGTTTTAAATCAGAATTATTCATCCATATGACCACATTTACGGCACAACGTCAGAAAATTCACCCACATAAGTTTATTATGTGGATCGCTATTGCGAGTATTTGTATGATGTTTGCGGGTTGGACGAGTGCCTTTGTTGTTAGGAAGGCTCAAGGAAATTGGATGATATTCACTTTGCCCCTTTCTTTTTGGATTTCTACCTTGGTAGTTATAACAAGTAGCATTACCATGCATTTTTCTGTCAAATCGTTTAAGGAAAGGAATATGGGTAGGTATAAGTCGTTGATTTCATTGACTGCAGTGTTGGGCGTGCTTTTTATGGTGTTACAGTTCATGGGCTTTTATGAAATGCATAAGGCAGGAATTTCGCTAGCAAGCAATGGAGAAGGGGTTTCGGGAAGTTTTATTTATGTAATTTCAGCGGTGCATTTATTACATATGCTAGGTGGCGTGATTGCTTTGGCTATTGTATTTATCACAGTAAATTTCAGAAAACGAACCAAAGTATATAGTAGTACAAGTTTAGAAATATTGGGCACTTATTGGCATTTTGTTGATGTGCTTTGGATATATTTGTTTCTTTTTTTCTTTTTTAATCAAAAATAATAAGTAGTATTTATCATGAGTTCAATCGCACTTGAAAAGGAAGACAGTAAAAAAGTATGGGGAGGCGGACGTAGTCCTTTCAACCTAAGTTATGGCAAAATCATGATGTGGTATTTCCTCATGAGTGACGCCTTTACCTTCGGGGCTTTTTTGATTTCATACGGCACCACAAGGTTTTTTAGTGCCATTTGGCCTGATGCCAATTCAGTATTTAAATCATTTCCATTTTGTGGCGAAGCGAATTTGCCATTAATGTTTGTGAGTTTGATGACCTTCATCCTCATTGTCAGTTCTGTAACTATGGTGTTAGCTGTGCATGCAGGGCATTGTCGCGATAAAGCTGGAGTTATTAAGTGGATGGTTTGGACTATCATCGGTGGTATTGCCTTTTTAAGTTGTCAAGCTTGGGAGTGGACACATCTATTCCATCATGATGCTTGGTGGGGGGCATTCAGAAATGGTGAAGGCGCAGAAAGATTGCCTCATTTCTTTAAACATGATATAGATCCGGCTTTGCTTGCTTCTGGTGGCGCTGATGCTGCCCATAAATTCTTTAATTTCTTCTTTACAATTACAGGTTTTCATGGAGCGCACGTAGCTTCAGGGGTTGTATTAAACATCATTATTTTGTTGAATACTATCAATGGTACATACGAAAGAAGAGGTCATTACGAAATGGTAGAAAAAGTAGGTCTTTATTGGCACTTTGTAGATCTAGTATGGGTGTTTGTATTCACTTGCTTTTATTTACTTTAATCAACATTTACTTACTCAACGATAAATAAAAAATTTTATGTCAGAATTCAGTCATTACGAAGCCGATCAATCAGCCTTATATTCAGGAGAGCATCATCAGGATGCCAA
The DNA here is from genome assembly GCA_017989935.1 of Chitinophagaceae bacterium. Taxonomy (GTDB): domain Bacteria; phylum Bacteroidota; class Bacteroidia; order Chitinophagales; family Chitinophagaceae; genus OLB11. The sequence goes on along the minus strand of JAGNOY010000004.1, from coordinate 16,873 downwards.
TAGCCCTGATAGCAAAGCCAAGGTTAAAAAAATATGGATGATTACCTTGTATCTTACTATCATAACGATAGTTGAGGTATTTGTAGGGTTATATGCCGCGGGCCATATGTCCAAAATGTTTATCAATTCAGGCTTTATCTTATTAACTATTTTAAAAGCAGGACTTATTGTAAAAGTATTCATGCATTTGGGCGATGAGTTTAAGAATATGATATTAACCATATTAATTCCATTAGTATTATTTGTATGGTTTATTATAGCCTTTCTTGCAGATGGTGCTTTCTGGTTGAAGATTAATCATATGTTTAGTATACGCTAACTAACAAAAGATTTAAATTAACAAACCCTGCCTTATTGGTGGGGTTTTTATTTTTGAAGGTGTTAATCATGATAATATTCTATGTTGTCAAGGGAAATTATTTGTGCTTAAATTCGTGTTTTAATTTAAACGTATGAAAGCACAGAAAAAGCCGGTGACAATTGATTATTTTGAGGTTAAGGATCTAACATCTCAACTTGATGAAATTCGGGCATGGGTTAAAAGTTTTGGAGATGATTTTGATCAAACTTTTGAACGTAAAAATGAGGGTTTGTTTGTGTTGACATTAGAAGGAAGCTCCTATGCAGTAAGCAATGAAGATATGATCATCAGAGGCGTGAAGGGCGAGTATTATCCTTGCAAGAAAGAGGTGTTTTTTGAAACCTATGATACTTTAGTAAGCTGATAATCTACCTTTGAAATTTATATTCTTAGTACTTTTAACTTAATTTGCAAGATATGACACACACACATTTGGATAGAATTACTATAGATCAAAATATTTGTCATGGAAAGCCCACAATTCGAGGCTTGCGATATCCAGTTGAAAATATGTTAGAATTGATGGCTTCAGGGATGACTATTAAAGAATTATTATCAGATTATTCTGATTTGGAAGAGGCTGATTTCTTAGCATGTTTAGAATATGCGGCTAAATTAATTCAAGTGAAAAGTGTTTATAGATTGGTATCATGAGATTTGTGATAAATGATGCACAATTACCTAAATCACTGTCCGAATTGATCAATTCTAAGGGATATGATTCGATTCATACTTTGGATTTGCTAAAAGCTAATTCTACTCAAGATCAAGAAATTCTAGAGCTAAGTATAAGAGAAAATCGAATTGTGATTACAAAAGATAATGATTTTCTTGATTCGTACTTGTTGATTGGGAAACCTGAAAAACTAATTTTTGTAAGCACTGGGAATATTAAGAACTCGATGCTTTTGCAATTATTTAATTCTAATTTCGAATCAATTCTAACATTGATAGAAAAGTACTCGTTAATCGAAATAAATAGAGACGAAATTATTACGCACGAATGATAAGAATGAATAAGATTACCTATAACATGACTAGGACAAAATACGGGCGATGCAGTGATATAATCACTTTGAATGCTCCTGATTTTTTGCCCATTCAATAAGCTGACATTTTGTAAATTACTAGACACATACTTTATGCAAGAAATTCCACTTTTTGATTCGTCGATTTTATTACATCTTGTGCAACATAAAATGCCATTTGGTAAGTATAAAGATACCTTGATCTGTGACTTACCTGTTTCTTATTTAGAATGGTTTAGTCGAAAAGGATTTCCAGCTGGCAAATTGGGTATAGAGTTAGCGACGATGTATGAAATAAAAATGAATGGCTTGGAGTATTTATTAAAGCCTTTAAAGCCATAAATTTTTTAATAGTGTTTTTCTATGTAACGAATGCCGTGGCAAGGATTGTAGCGGAAACCCCGCATGCCGAGAGGCTTTGCGAATGCTCAAGGTGACTAGAAACTTCCTAGCCGAATCGGAAGAGGAGTTGCAGCGAAAAGCCTGTCCGCCACCCAAATATTTTTTAATTAAATATTCTTCAAACTCTTAAACATGGCTTCGCCTACTTTTAAATTAGCCTCGTAATTTTGAGATTCTGAGGAGTAGCCCGCGATGTAAAGTCGACCTTTATAAATCCACATCCATGTTTTGCTTTTAAGTGTTAATTTTCCCGACTTAGTTTGCCATACAAGTATTTGCTTGTCGTTGACCTTTTTATTCTCTATAAAAGAACTAATTTTTAATTCTTTTTTAAGTCCATTCAATTCAGGCTTCACAGCTGCATCAAGGGTTTTGATCCCTTTCTTTAGAGGTTGAGAACTGATGGTAAACAAGGCCTCGCCACGTCTTGCATTTTCGTCTTTTTTAGGCGATTCAAAACTTGTCATTCTGTTGGGGCCATACTCATCAGACTCTGATTTCCAAGTAGAAGGATATTGTAAAGTGAATGTGCTATCTGGCGCCACAAAAGTGCTTAGATCTTGAGCAGTCACATGGAGAGAAGCCATGAATAAAAAGAGAACAAGTAAACTATTTTTCATGCGACAAATGTAATAGAACAATTTGAGTATTTGACTAGCAAAGTTTGAATTAACTTTACGCCTAAATCAGATTTGATATGGGACATGCAATTGTGAGTGGGGCGAGTAAAGGGATTGGAAAAGCCATTGCGGAAAAACTTGTACTTGAAGGTATGAATGTAGCAATTTGTGCAAGGCATCAGGAAGAATTGCAACAAACTATGAAGGATTTACAGGCGTTAAATTCTTCATCGCATATCATAGGCGAAGTGCATGATTTGAGTAAAAAGGCTGATGCGATTGCTTTTGGTCAATCTGTAATTAGTCAATGGAAGACGATTGATATGTTGGTGAATAATGCAGGTAGATTTATTCCTGGTGAGCTAGTGTCTGAGGAAGATGGTTTGCTTGAAAGTTTAATTGAAACAAATTTGTATAGCGCTTATCATTTATCTCGGGCAGTACTTCCATTTATGTTGGCCAATGATATTTCTTCGGGTTCACGAGGACATATTTTTAATATCTGTTCCGTAGCTGGATTACAACCTTATGACCAGGGCGGTTCTTACAGTATAAGTAAATATGCGTTGCATGGCTTTTCGCAAAATTTGCGTGAAGAACTCAAACCACATTTAATTAAAGTAACAGCCTTTAGTCCGGGTGCTACGTTTAGCGACTCATGGAAGGGCTCAAATATCGATGAAGGACGAATCATGAAGGCAAGTGATATTGCAGATCTTTTATGGACTATCTATCAATTATCTCCACAAACTGTGGTAGAAGAAATTGTGATGAGGCCGCAATTAGGGGATTTATAAAGAGAGCTGCACACCTTTTACATTTTCAGTTTAAACTACTTCTGTTGAGGCATTCAAAGGCAAGCTTTGAATAATTTGAGGTTTATCTCTTCCTGTATATTGAATAATGACTTGGTAGGCTTCGGATTTAATTTCTTGAGTGTCTATAAAGTGATTGAAATTAAAATCGATATTTAGAATCACATACCTAAAATGTTGATGATTCAATTTAAGCTTATTTAATCGATCGAATTTCTCTTTCTTCTCAAGGTCCATTATATAAGCATCTGCAGGTCTGATCTTATGAAACAGATAATAATCAATGGCCACGAGTTGTTTTACATACACATCGTCAGGAAAATGAAGTTGTGTATACTCAAATAAAATTTGATAGACATCTTCTATGGAATGCTTATGAAAGTGAGATTTTTTTTCGAATAAAATACCAAGCCCCAATAAAAAATCAAACACACTATAATTTGCCGTGATATACTTTAAGGTATGCACACTGCGCTTTCTATTCCAATAAATTTCAAGGGCGTTTTCGAGTCGAACTATATCTGCAAGTTGTGATTTACTCAAGTAGTTGCTTTCAATTATTTGATAAGGAGGTAAAGGATCAAACACATAACCATGCTGTTCGTATTTTTCACGTACAGGGGTTCCTTTTAAAAATTTCAAAAAGCCTAGTTGTAATTCAGGCGGATATAATTTAAATACTTCTTCAAAACTAAATTTAGTATCTTCCCATTCATCCAAAGGTAGTCCTACAATTAAATCAAGATGCATCTCAATTTTATGTTGTAGGCGCTTGATGACATCACTGGTTTTATAAAAATTTTGTTTTCGACTGACTTCTAAATTGGCTTTTTGGTTTACGGTTTGAATGCCAATTTCAAAACGAAACAAACCTGCAGGTACATGCTCGTCAATAAAATTCATGATGTCTGGATGAAGAATATCTGCCGTGATTTCAAATTGAAATACGTTGTCTGGTTTATGATGCTTAAGAATAAAAGTAAAAATGTCAATCGTAAAATCTTTTTTCACATTGAAAGTTCGATCTAAAAATTTTATCACCCTGCCATGTTGCATCAAGTATAACAAATTTTCTTTGATGCGATCTATAGGCAAGTAACGTACTTTATTATCTAAACTCGCTAAGCAAAATTCGCATTTATACGGACAGCCTCTTGATGTTTCGATATAGGAAACTTTATTAAATAAAGAAGCAGGATCATCATGTCGATAAGGATTAAGATGTTCATACTCCTTCAGTTCGAAAGTAACTTGTGCAGGCTGAGAGTGAATTTCATTGCCAATTTTACGAATGAGGTTGGGCACCAAATCTACATGTGGATATTGATGAATAAAATCTCGAAACGGAATTTCGCCTTCGCCCGTAATGATAAAATCAACAGATGGATTCGCAATCACATCCTGCCATTCATAACTTACTTCGGGTCCGCCTAATAAAATTTTTATATGCGGATATTTTTCTTTGATAACTTGAGTTACCTGAAGTGTTTGGGTGATATTCCAAATATAACAGCTAAAGGCAACGATCTCGAAGTCCTTACATTTCTCTGCAATGTCTTCTGGGTTTTCATGAATGGTAAATTCTTGCCATGCCAATCCTTCATAAGCAATATTCAATTCATACAGCAGGCGTATGGCCAAGTTCATATGAATGTATTTCGCATTCAGGGTGGTAAGAAGTATTTTCATGGAGTGTGGTTCGCAGTTTAGTTAATCCAATTTTTAGCTTCCTGTTCAATATGCTTCACTGTGGCTTGAATCTGATACTTTTCTTGTATAAATTTTGCCATAGCATCCGTGCAATACACCGATCTGTGTTGACCACCTGTACAACCAAAACTAATCATCAAATTTTCAAATCCTCTAGCTATATAATCATCGATACTGATGCTTACAAGTTGTTGCGCATGTTGAAGAAAATCGCCTATCTTGGTCTTACTCTCTAAAAAGTCTATCACAGGTTTATCACGACCAGTTAATTTTTTATATTCTTCAAATCTGCCTGGGTTTAGTACACCGCGACAATCAAATACAAATCCGCCACCATTACCCGATTCGTCCACAGGGATGCCGCCTTTTTTATAAGAAAAACTTTGTACTAAAATGTTTAATTTGTTGCCACCTTGTGCTTGGCGAGCTTCATATTGATTCATGAAAGATGTTTGAGTAAGTGAATGCAAAATTTGTTGCAGTGTGGGATAGTCGGCCAAGCTAAACATCGAATTCCATTCTTTGATATTGTTCAAGCCTTGGGGAATACTACTTAAGAAATGTGGTTTTTTTTCAATCAAGCCTCTAAGCCCATAAGCCCCTAAAACTTGCAAGAGTCTGATGAGTACTAGCTGACTATAATCATGTTTGGCTTTTTCTACATCAAGCTGAATATATTGATTTACTTCTTGCACGTACAAGTTGAAAAGTGCTTCCTTCCAAGCAAAGGGAAGCGCTGCTTTTGCTTGCCACAATAAAGAAGCTACATCATAAAGTATAGGTCCTTTCATGCCACCTTGATAATCGATGAAAAAAGGTTTGTCTTGATGAATCATGATATTGCGCCCTTGAAAATCTCTAAACATAAAATACTTGGGCTCAATCGCATCAATGGCCAGACTTAATTTTTCAAACTCATGATTTAAGGCAGCTTTATTATAAGTGACTGCATGCAAATCCAAAAAATAATATTTGAAATAATTTAGGTCGGCCAAAATCATTTGTCTATCGAAATGCTTGGCGGAAAAGCAATGCGAATAATCTAGGTCTTTGCCTGCTTCAAGTTGCATTTTCACCAACGCTTTCAAGGAGTCAGCATAGTATTTTTTTACTTGATCTGTATAGCCATCTTGAAGCACTTTTTGCAACAAGGTTTCTTGTCCTAAATCTTCAAGAATGTATTCCGATTTATCGTCGCTCACAGCAATTATTGCAGGCACCGGAATTTGATGTGCATGAAAATAATTGCTAAACCACAGAAAACTTTCATTTTCGGCAATATGGTTGTTGTGACAATGTATGTAAGAAGCGCTTTGTGTAAGAATTCTGGTATACGTACGATCCGAACCAGCCTTGGCCAAGGGGCTGATAGATATGATTTCTTTCTCGCCAAAATATTGTTGCAAAAAATCTGACATGGCGCAAATATAAAGCCTCTAAGTGCTTAATTGCTTGTAGTCATTGATTTTTATTGGTTTTTGGGCGGCACACACGCTTTTCGCGCCAAGTCCTATCCCGAATCGGCGCATGTATTTCTTTAAAAATCATCAGGGTAAAGCCTCTCGGGATGCGGGCTTTTTGCTGCAATCGTTGCCGCAATTCAACTAGGCTTTCTCAACGAATGAACTTTCAAGTAAATGTTTATTCCTCACCTATAATACATTCGAGCCAAAGCCTATTAGCTTGGCGATTTGATAGATTTAGCACTTAGTTCTAGAGAATTCAGACTGTTGAACCTAGAGACAATATTTTATAGAAACATTTTGGCCGACATATGGATAAACTGAATTAGGTAGGAGTGATATTCATCATGACAATGTAATTGTGTTTTCTCTGGTATCTATACAAAACTTTGTTCCTTCTAAAAAGTCAAGTCCAAGAAGCCCGTTATAGTCTGAAAAAATACCATGAGCTAAAAAGTCGTAAACCTGAATTTGAAATTTTTCTTTTTTTAATCCAAGTGATACGAATCTGTCAATTTCAAAAACTTCGGTTTCAATAATTCCATTGGCTGTTTCAATTTCAACAGTTCCAATATTATCTTTAAGGTCGTGACCAAGCAAGTACAAGGCATTACTGTCAATGGTAGTATTTGTAGCACCCGTATCCAAAATCATTTTCAATTCATACTTGTTGTCGATTTCAATATTCACAAGGATGAGTCCACTTTCAGGCTCTCGTTTAAATTTATAGGTCATTTAGCAATGCGATTAAAAATACCTGTGATTTTTCTGGTTGGTCTAAAAGTTCCTGTGTAAATCAATGTTATTTTATCAAAATTTGAAGTCTTGTCTCTGCCAATATAACAAACTTCTTTTTTGTCCTTACTGTGAAATAATGGAATTCCAGATAACACATCTATTTTACTCTCATCCATGACTGGGTTTCCAAGCAAAACCCATTCGTCTGGGTAAAGTGCTTTTATGTCTGCAATATTTATAAGTTGTCCCATTTTAATATCTTTTATATCCTCCAAATTTACGAATTTTAGTTGTCATGGGCAAGTTTGAGGTTTCTTCACAAACAACACATTGTTTTAACAAGCCTGTTTCATGGTAGTCTCATAATTTTTATTTTATAAATGAATTGGTGCTTCGCCGTTTTTGGTGTTCTTTGCCAACAACCAATCAAACAATTTACTCTCCACCCATATTTCTAAACAAATCCAAATAATTAGACATATCGTTTTTGCCATCCAACTTCATTTGTTCTGGCGTAATATAAGTTCTATCCATCACACGAATTTGTTGCAGCCAATTGGCGATTAATTCTTTCGCTGGTTTTTTATCGGCTTCTAATCCTGTTCTCAAAATGGAATATTTAGGTAAAAGCACTTTTTCATTCTTATCGAAAAAGCCCATGTAAGCATATTTAAATTCTTCATCTTTGACTTGTTTGTATTTAAATATATAAACCATACCCTGATTCTTTTTTGATTGAGCAAGTACTTTGTCAACAAATAACAAGGTGTCTTTATCTTTTAATTGTAGGTTATTCAAAATTTTAGCTCTGGCTATATCTTGTTGTCCATTGATTTTAAAAGGGATTTTCTTTTCCTGTTGGTTAAAGTAAAAATCATGAATTATTTTGTATTTATAGCTAGGCAAAGCTGCATATTCTTGAATAATAGATTTATCAAATAACAACGAATCGTGCATATTATCCATCGCAGAAGCAAAACGCAAATCTTTGTTTGAGGTACTATCTATTTTGTCAAAAAACTGTTTTACGTTCGGTCTTTTTTTATAAGGCTTCAGCAAGATCTGATAATGATTAATTAAGTAGTATTCAGGGAAGTTTAAGAGACTATTGTAATCAAACTCCTCAAGAGAAGTGCTGTTTATTGAACCCGAAAAAATATTAGAGACTGCTGAAGCTTCTGTGTCCTCATCAGCTTCTTTATCTTGCTCTTCTTCTAAGGTAGATTTAGATGATGTTTTTCTTCTCACTTCTTCTTTGCCTTTAATTGTAAAGTAGTTTACTTTCTGTTCATACATAGACGAGTCTATTAATTTTCGCGACATCAAATTGCTGAGTAAATACACAACATCCATTTTGTATTCATCATAGTCAATCAATTGCATTAATTCTGGGAATAATTGTTTCGCCAAAGTCAAGGTATCATAATAATGATTCAAAGGGTTGTCGTCTTCTTCAAATTCGAGAGGTGGCGCTTCAGTTAATAAGGTTTTGAAAAGTTTAGTTGCCTTATAGCTATTCATATAAGCCAATGTATTTAATATCACAATTTGTCTTTGTGCATTCGCTTCATTTTTTCTAAATAAAGTTTCTAGGAATTTTAAATTGGCATCACTGGTATCCGAATCTAATTTGTATAATATGGTATGATATAAATCGTCTTTCTTTTTTAATACTTCTGATGTGTCTAACATGCTTCTCAATTTACCTTCTTCTCCAGGTAGCACATTATAATAATTGGTATTTTTAGTTAGAAACTCCTTTGTGGCTGAGTCTTTAGATATAATATGACTAAAGAAAGTATCTATTTTCGATAGTAAAATTCTGTTGGGCTTAGATGAATTAAACGAAACGGTATTGATAGCCGAATCTAGTAAATTGAAATTTTTACTAAGGGTGTCTCTAAATGTGAGTAACTGAAATATTTTGTCTCCAGATAAAATAGTTTTTACAATAGATTCATTTACAGTATTAGTATCCTTCACATTCATGAGCATAACGTAGGCGTTCCCTTCTTTCCAGTTTTTTTTGCTTACAATATATTTTTCATCAAACTCAGGAAATGATTCTTTGTAATATGATTTCCAAAAAGAATCAATCGTAGGATAAGATTCATAGGCGTTGAGTTCTTGAATTCCAATGGTGTATTGATAACCCAAGTCATTATCCTGAAAGACAGTACTGAAAACATCTTTACGTTTTGCAAAATCATATTCTCCACCTCCCTTTAGGTATTGCGAAAATAATTCTTTAGAGAATTTGCCTCCCATGGGTTTTAATGGAGTACGAAACGAAAACCCTTCACTCGTATCTTTATAGGTATACAAATTTTGCCTAAGATCTTGTTTTAATTTTACTGATTGAAAAAAAGCCATGGCTTTTTCTTTCTTTGAAGTACCTGCAATTAAAAAATACACATTCGAAGCACGCGAAATAAATGCCGCAAATACCTTGTTGTTTTCTTTAGTCTTAAATTCAGCTATCACTGCCGGTAGTCCTGCTAATTTGGTATGTGTTTGACTTATGGTTGTATAGTCGAAACTTTGTGCAAAGAAGTGCACATACATATTCAAGTGAAAAGTGTCCTCTTCATGTTCATACTGCCGTACGGTATAGTTTCTCAAGAATTGATAGTAATCTCCATCTTGATCAACACCTTGTAAAAGTAAGTTCGGGCTATTAAATTCCATTTTTTCATAAGCACATTCTTTAATGGATAGTGGCATGGATAATTCAACATCAGCTAAAAAATCTATACGACCTGTATTGTTTGCTTGATAATTGATTTGCAATAAATTGAAAAAGCTATCAACGTTATTCTGCTTGAAATAGTCTTCTTTGCCGACAACTTTGCAAAACAACAATTCAGCTGGAGTAATGAGTATACGTTGTTTAATAATTTTCCCTGATTTGGTTTTGCTTTCAATATCAAAGCCAGGATAAGTTTGAAATACTATCTTTTTCTTTTGCAAAATACTGCCTTGTGTATTTTCAAAAATTAAACTATCAATTTTACTTTCGATTTCTTTACTACTTAAATCAGACAAATATTGAAATGTATTTAATCGTCCGATGTAATAGTAAACGCCATTTGTCATGTCGGCACTTAAATATTCTACATTACCATTCGGCGCTGATGCGGCTGTGTAGGCAGGTGTATAGAATGTAAGTGTAGAATCTCTACTGGTGCGCTTTTTAAATTGAACTGGCACAAACATAGTATCAAGTTTGTTGATTTGTTCAGAAGGGTCTAAGTTAGTTTTGTATTCAACAGGTGTGACTTTAAATCCTGCATCAATAAATTTTAAAAGCAGTCCTTTTTCACCACCAAGATGTGCAGCTCCAACAGCGGAAAAAACTGATTTTCCTTGTTTCATTAAGGTGCTCATAGTCTTATACATGGTATCATTTCTGATATACAACAAACCATTTAAGTAGTCGTCATTTGGAGAGGATGCTTTTTGAATACTATCTAGTTTATTTAAATCATGTTCGCGATAGGCATCTTCCAATTCGGTTTGCATATTACCTAAGTAAACATTTTTCTTATTTCGTTGTTTGGTCGGATTGGCTGCATCTAAAGATGCTTTCATGACTGTCTCTAGCGACCAAGTAATATTTTCTAAGCTAATGACTGGAATGCCAAATTTTTTGCCTGTTTTAAAAATATATAAATCAAGGTAGGTGTCTTCTTCAAAGTTTCCTTTAAAGCCTCCATAAGAGCGAAAGAGCAATTCATTGGCTGATTGAGGTTCGTAACTCAGTTGTCTTTTTAGCGTCGAATTATTTAAAGGTTTTTGGCCATAAGAATATTCATAGAAACTACTTCCATACATATTATTATTTTTTAAACCCATAGAAGAAAGAGTGAGTAATTCTTTTAAATCGCCCGATTTCTCTATTTCTTCGGTCCAGTTTTCGGGATTGCTTTCTAAAGCCACAAAGTCCACAGATTTGACTGCATCGTAAAATTCTTCAGGTAGTCTAAAGGCTACTTTTTTGCTCACATGCATGGTGCCATATAAGTAAGAAGGTTTGCCGCCTTCTTTGGGTGTGATTTTCCAAAAGATACTTTTTTCAAAGACTTTTGGTTTTTGCGCGCTTGATGTAAAAAAAGAAAAAATGATGACAATGGCAAGCAGTAGGCTTCTGTAGTTATTCATAGAAGGCTAAAGTAGGGAAAAAATAAGAAATGATGAATTGAATTGATTTGTATTTAAGAAATTAATATTTTTATGTATACAAAGAATTCAAGTTCGTTTAGTTTTCTTTCGAATTATATTCGTTATTGGCCGAAAGCCATATCAACAGAACTTAGAAGTAAGAAAAAGTATGATTTTTTTATAACAAGTGTCAAAGTAAGAAGATTGAATCGACATTATTGTTTCCATAACCAAGATTAGCTGCATTGCATTTTAAAACTGACTCTTTAATTAGAAGAATGTTGTTTCTATTTTTGTCAGGAAATTTATTTTCAATACTTTTATGTCAAAATAGCCTAAATGTCAGTTGTTAAGAAATCAGTACAAAAAATTGCTTTGAGTGGGTCGAGTAGAAAGAATCTTACCTACCTTACAAAGAGGCTCACCTTAAGCAAGGCAAGAGCAGCTGGCAAGTTAGCTTCGCAAAAGGCTATGAAGGTTATGGGTTATGTAGTTGTTGCTGAGAATGATGCCGTGGTAAAAAAGTACGAAGATGGCAGGACTGAAATAATAGTATATTTACAATAGTCTTTTCAGTTGGCAGTTCCTGAATCACCTAAAAGAGAATTAAGATTAAGAATATTCGCAGGTCCAAATGGTTCTGGGAAAAGTACCATAATTCAGGCAGTAAGAAATGCAAAAGTTGAGAATATACCTATTGACTTTGGTTATTATATAAATGCTGATGATATCACACTGTCACGTAAAAAAGATAAATTTTCATTTTCTTCTTACAAATTGAAGATATCTCATGTTCAATTTATTGAATTTGCAAAATCATCGGGCCTTCTAGACAAAAAGTTTAATGAGGTAAATTTCATTGAATCATTTTCAATTGCAGGAAATTCAATTGTTTTGCGCAATAAAATAAATGCTGACAAAATTGGTCAAATAATAGCTAGGTATTTAAGAGAAGAGATGCTTCGATTAAATAGACGATTTAGTTTTGAAACCGTATTTTCTCATGAATCCAATTTGGAAATAATGCGTCGTGCATGCAGCGTGGGCTATAAGGTTTATCTGTACTTTGTTTCTACCGAGTCGCCTGAAATTAATAAGTATAGAGTTGCTCTGAGGGTGGCAGAAAATGGACATGATGTGCCATCGGAAAAAATTGAAGACAGATACTATAGGTCTTTAAATCTTATGTATAAAGCATCTCAATGCGCATATCAAGCATTTTTCTTTGACAATTCAAAGGAGAATGAACCTTTTGAATTAGTTGCACATTTCAAAATGGTAAGAAAAAAGAAAAAATGGGATAAAATTGACAACTCTAAAATTACACGTTGGTTCAAGAAATATTATCTTGATAAGTAATATCGAGTCGACATAAAATATAGTTTAAACATTTATTGATCTTATTGAATTCTATCTTCCTTTTATACGCTGACTTTCTTCTGTTGAACCCGCTTTTCTTTCACGTTGTTTGGCTACTTGATTGCTTCCGAAACGATAGCTTAAGTTAAGATTTAATTGTCTGCTTTCAGCATTTCCATTTCCTTCGATGTATAATCCTGAAAAGTTGCTTGTGGCATACCATCGAGATGTTAAGAAGACATCAGACAAGCTGATTTTGGCGCTCAATCTTTTTTGCATGAATTGCTTTTGAATACCTAAGTCTAAACTTCCCATTTTATTTGTTCTAAAGGTGCCGCCCCAGTATGAAGGACCTGCAAACCAGCCAGAAATATTCAATGTATATTCTTTAGGCAAAGTGATTGTATTATCCATATACAAGGTATAAGTAAGATACTTATTCTGCAATTTTCTGCCTTCAAAGTTGGCATTAAGTACTATATAATTTGCATTGACATTTGCAAAAATCATCCACCACGATTTAGCAGGTATTGGAAAAGAAATATTCAGACCAGCCATATCTTGAGAAGCGAAATTTTTCTGTGTCACATAGGTTCTAGAAAATTCAGTAGTATCCGTGGTTTGCATGAACATATCTTTGGTTCTACTATAGTTTAATGTAGTGGTGACGTATTGCATATACGTATGAGTCAGGTCGATAGATTGGGTGTATTGTGGTCGGAGAAATGCATTCCCTTTTTCATACGTTAATTCATCTAGCTTATTTTCGAAAGGGTTTAGATCTTGATAACTTGGGCGATCTATTCGGCGACTATAAGTTAAGCCAAAGGTATTTTTAGGGTCTAAGGTATAAGTCATGCCTGCGCTTGGAAATAAATTGATATAATTTCTTTTTACTGTATCGTCTGCTTGCGGGAAGGCACTGCTCAGCATACCTTTAGAAGCCGTATGTTCTAATCTTAATCCTACTTGTGTGCTGATTTTTGTATTCAGGTTGCGATTGTAATTTACGTAAGCTGCATTAACATTTTCTGTGTATACAAAATGATTGGATTGGAATAAATTAAGGGTGTCGATTTGATTCACCACATTGTAAAATTTGAAATCATTATCGGTTTTTACGTAACCGAATTTAGCGCCAAAGCCAAGTTTGCCTTTAAGAAAGTTTTGCTCGTAATCCGCTTTAGCTGCATAAATATTGATAGTGGTAGGTGTAAGATTTCTGAAGATGGCTTGATTTTGAATCAGGGTTTCGTCGATGTTCCAATAAGTATTGGGTTGATAACTTTTACCGGTACTTTGAAAGTTTCCATAATCTAAATCAATGTTTAAAGTATGGGCGCTTGTGTCTTCGTATTTGTAGTTTAAATTTAGATTTTTGTTTTGATGCTTGCCTGGAATATTGTTGGTAGCTATCAACACTTGATTTGGATCTTGATCTGCTGGTCCGATATAGGTTTTGCTTTTGCTACTAAAATTCATGTCGGTAAAATTACCACTTGCCATGATGCCCAAAATGCTTGTAGAGTTTAGGTAATAATCTAAACCAGCTTTGGCGTAATGTGTTTGTTGCTTATGTGTATTTTCAGCTTTAAAGTCATAATTGATGCCGTTTTGAGTTCTGTTCAAATTTTGGTCATTAAAGTTTTTGCCTCCGTTGTAACTATAATTTCCAAAGGCATTCACTTTTTTATTTCTGTGATTTAAGGATAATCCACCATTATACTTAAAGTAAACGCCTTGTCCAACACCTGCATTTACATTTCCATTGGTTCCGAATTTTTTATTCTTTTTTAAGCGAATATTAATAATGCCCGCATTACCTTCTGCTTCATATTTGGCGGAAGGATTTGTAATCAGTTCTATAGATTCGATATCAGAAGATTGCATGCTTTTTAATACACTTGCCAAATCTTTGTTTCCTAAATAGGAAGGTTTACCATCGATATAAATTTTTACATTATTTTTCCCACGCATTTCAATATTGTCGTCTTTGTCTACACGTACTCCAGGGCTTTTTTTCAAGAGGTCCAAGGCATTGGTTCCTGTAGCATTGATACTTGATTCTACATTGAAAACTGTTTTATCTGCTTTAACTTCAATCATGGGTTTTTTAGCAGTGACTTTCACTTCTTTGATTTTTTTCTCTGAGGGTACAAGTTCGATATTGAAGGTCAGACTTTCGTTCGTTGAATTCAGTTGCAAAGGAGCTGAATAATATTTTTGATAACCCAGATTGCTTGTAGATAAAATATAGGAGCCTGCTTGATCGATTACAAAGGCGAAGTTTCCTTTGTCATCTGTTACATCACCTTTAACAAGACTAGAGTCTTTTTGATTCAGGAGCATGACAGAAGAGAAAGGGAGTTCTTGTTTCTTTTCATTTAGGACTTTGCCCTTGATAGAAAATTCATTTTTTGCAAAAGATGAAAGTGAGCATATCATGAATAAATAAAGTATAAAATAGCGCATATGTAAAGTTTGAAATTCAAAGAAAGTTAAACTTGCTTAGAAGAATATGGCTACTTGTATGAGTGGCTTAAATTATTGGTTTAATGGTTTTGTTTTAGAATAACGTAAACATGCTTTGTAACGAAATTTGTATTGCAGCAGGGATAGTAGCGGAAATCCCACATCTCGTTTTCCTAAAACGAGATGTGGATTGGAGCGTATAGCGCGTGTGCTGCCCAAAAGAATAAACTATCATAGCTTGTTGATTGCCTCAGACTCTTTGGTGTTAATATCCATGATGGCATAATGATGAATATTGGCGATGGCTAATTCGTCTAAGAGATCGATCAAATCGCTATATTGACTTGAGGCATCTGGTTTGATGAGTATGAAAGGCGTGTCCTGAGCGGTACTGCCTTTGAGATGTTGGGAGAAGGCCATTTTAACCGAGGCTGTATGTTGTAATAGGGCTTGGCGAATTCCGGTATTACGAAAATTTGTATGCCTTAATTTGTCAAATGCATCCTGCATTGCATCGTAACTTGTTAGGTAAAACAGTTGATGTTCTTTGCCAAGAAAAATTGTCATGGCGGTGTGATGTGGTATTTCGGTAGGTGTACCTCCTTCGTGTGGCATGAAAATGTCTAGGGTGTTTGGTTTATTGAGATTGGCAGTAAACACAAAAAAGGTAATAAGAAGGAAACCTAAATCTACCATAGGGGTTAAATCGATTCGTGGGGTAGATTTTTTGCTGTTTGATGAAATGATTTCGGCCATGATGTGTGAGTTTACATTTAAACGCAGTGTTCTTGAAAGTAAGTATATAGTTTTTTTGATTCTCGGTGAATAGTTAGAATTAACATGTAACAGCAAGCCGTAACTAGAAATAAATCTGTGGTGAAACGTCGATATATACCTACAATAATAATGTAGAAATATGATCAATAAAATAAAAATACCCAATAGATGGTATGTGATTATTCAAAAAAACTTTTAGCTTTGACGAAAATTTATATTTTATGAAAAAAATCTTGATTCTTGCTATTGTAGCTGGTGCCTTCGGAATGGTATCATGCAAAAAAGATCGTACATGTTCTTGCACAGGTGCGATTAAAATTGATATTCCTTTGAATAAATCAACAAAGAAGGATGCAACTGATGCTTGTGATGCTGCTGAAAAGACTTACAGCGCTGCAGGTGCAACTACTTGCGAATTGAAGTAATCTAATTTACTTTTTGAAAAAGCCGTTTAGTAATAAACGGCTTTTTTATTTTATCTACCCCAGTTTTCTCTGTCTAACGAACGGTATTGAATGGCTTCTGCAATATGTTCGGTTTTAATTTCCTCAGATCCTTCAAGATCGGCAATTGTTCTTGATACTTTTAAGATTCTATCATAAGCACGTGCAGATAGATTAAGTCTTTCCATAGCCTTTTTTAATAAATTGGTACCTGCTGAATTAAGTATACATATTTCTTGCAAAAGTTTGCTGCCTATCTGAGCATTGCTATAAATACCATCGTGAAGCTGATATCTTGCTGCTTGAATTTCTCTTGCTTTGATGACTCTATCTCGGATGGAATTACTTCCTTCTTGAGGTCGAGAGTTTGTGGAGGTAAGTTCTTGAAAAGATACTGGTGTAACTTCTAGATGTAAATCAATACGGTCTAGCAAAGGACCTGAAATTTTATTTAAATATTTTTGTACAGTGCCAGGTGGGCAGCTACATTCTTTTTCGGGGTGATTGAAATAACCACAAGGACA
>JAGNOY010000121.1 GCA_017989935.1 Chitinophagaceae bacterium | reverse complement strand
CCAACACCGATCAAGTTTACCTTGCCAGGTCTCAAAAATTTTTACTACGCAAGTCATTGGAGCCGTCCAGGTGGTGGCATTCCTGTAGCTATCAATATGGCCCGAGATGTAACTCAATTGATTTGCAAAAATTTTAAAGTGCCTTTTAAAACTACACGTTACGAATAATATTCTTTTTTGGGGGTGCCCCACTGCTTAAGTTTCTTCTCAACCTGATTCCTAGAAAGTGATACTTTTAAGTCTTCATAATATGCTCAGCCAACAACCGCAGTGGGTCGGGCTTTTGCTCCAATCTCCCTGAAATCAATTAACATCATCATTGGTGGCTTTGCATCAGGGAGTATTTCCGCGACAATCCCTCACCCGAAGAACTAAATAGTGGTAGCATCTTTCCCTTTCAAGGCATTGGCTACAGCCATATCCATTACACGTTCGGCAAAAGGCGTTGAAATGGCATTCAATTCTTCTATTAAGCTTAAAATTAAATTTTTATCTTTAGCTATAACAGCAGCTTGTAATTTATCCATGGCTAAATTTGTAGACGCCTTTTCTGCCTCACTGATATAATCGCCATTTTTAACTAGAAAATTTTCTGTAAGCTGTATCATTTGTTCAGCTTCTGTACTCGCTTCAATAATAGATCGCAGTTGAATATCTTCTTTGGCATGAGTAATGGAAGCAAGTAACATGGTTTCAACTTCAGCATCGGTAAGGCCATACTGTGGTCTTACTTCAATTTCTTGTTTCACCCCACTTCTTAATTCAGTGGCTTTTACTTGCAATATCCCATCAGCGTTAATAGTAAACTGTATGTCTACTTTAGGTAAGCCAGCAGGCATGCCCGGAATGCCACTTAAATTAAATTCGGCCAATTTTCTGTTATCCTTTACTAAATCTCTTTCTCCTTGAAATACCGAAATACGCATACTCGATTGTCCGTCTTGTTGAGTCGTATATTGTCTGCCAGCCTTACAAGGAATTTTAGAATTTCGTGGAATCAATACATCCATTAAGCCACCCATTGTCTCTATCCCTAAACTTAAAGGCGTGATGTCTAGTAACAACAAATCTTTATTATTCCCTGCAAGAATATCAGCTTGGACTGCAGCGCCTAAGGCTACTACTTCATCTGGGTTGACTTTATCATACACTTCTTTCCCGAAAAATTCTTTTACACGTTGTTTTACATAAGTTACTCTGGTTGAACCGCCTACCATCAACACCACTTCGATGTCTTGTTTTTGTAAACCACTATCGGTTAAGGCTTGTTTACAACACTCAATGGTTTTATTCACTAAAGGTTCGATCATGCTTTCAAATTCGTTGATTGATAGTGAAATCTTTTTGTCTTCAATTACTGATTCAAACACTTGGTGCGTGCTAAGATGTTTTTTGCAAATTTCTGCTTGAAGTCTGAAGGTTTGCGCTAATTCCTTTTTTGTATGCAATACTTGTAAATCAATTTCACATTGTTTGGCGAAATGCCCTACAATCAAATTGTCAAAATCATCACCACCTAGATAAGTATCACCATGTGTGCTTAATACATCAAAAATACCATCGGTAATTTTTAAGATAGACACATCAAAAGTGCCACCGCCTAAATCATACACCGCAATGTTTTTGGATTCATTGGCGTATGCGCCAATACCGTATGCCAAGCTTGCTGCTGTGGGTTCGTTAATAATTCTGAGCACTTCTAAACCAGCAAGTTTGCCGGCATCTCTAGTAGCTTGACGTTGAGCATCATTGAAGTAAGCAGGTACTGTGATCACGCATTTGCTAATCGGAGCTTTAAGTACATGTTCTGCTCTATGTTTCAGTTCTTTTAAAATGAAAGCTGATAATTCTATGGGAGAATAAAATCGATCGCCTACCTGAATTTTAACTAATCGATCTGTTTGGTCGTCGATGATGTTATAAGAATATTGTTGACTTTTTTCTTTTAAATCAGCATACGATTTGCCCATTAAGCGCTTAATACTGTAAATCGTATTGGAAGGATCTGTTTCTAAAAATTTTCTAGCTTCTTGACCAACTATATTGTTACCATCAATGCCAAAATGTATTATTGAAGGTACTAAAGAAGTTTCATCAATATCTTTTAACGCAACAGCTTGTTTGGTATCAGGATGTATCATGGCCACCAAACTATTGGTAGTGCCAAGGTCTATACCCACAATGAAATCTTCTTGTTGTAAAGAACCCGTTGCAATATTGATTGAAATTTTTGCCATAAACTTACATTTTGAAATGCGAATTTAGTGGGCTATTCAATAGAAATGCCTAAAGAGTTGAGATAAGTTTTTATAGGCCATTGATTACAACCCGATCTATCGAGGTACTTCCAAAAGAATACGGTAAATAAGCTAAGTTTGGAATTTCTTTAGTGATAATAAAATTTGCTTTTTTTCCTTTTTTTATGGTGCCTATACTATCTTCTAATTCCACAGCTGCTGCCGCATTGATGGTACATGCATGAACTGCTTCTTCGGGTGTCATCTTCATTTGCGTGCATGCTAAGGAAAGAATGAAATTCATATTTCCGCTGGGGCAGCTACCAGGATTGAAATCACTTGCTAAGGCGACAGCAACACCGGCGTCGATAAGTTTTCGGGCAGGCTGGTAATGCATGGCTAAGAAGAAAGCTGCACCTGGTAAAAGGGTCGCAATGGTATTAGAATTTTTAAGGCATTCAATTTCTTCTTCATCTATGGTTTCGAGATGGTCTACACTGACAGCCTGATGTTTTACACCAATTTGCACGCCACCACTATTGTAAAGTTGGTTTGCATGAATTTTGGGTTTGAGTCCATACTTGCTTGCAGCGGTTAAAATACGATCTGTTTCGTCTGCACTAAAGAATCCTCTTTCGCAAAATACATCAATATAATCTGCCAAACCTTCATCTACCACTTTAGGTAACATCTCATGAATAAGTTGGTTGATATAGCCATCATGATTTTCTTTGAAGGCTAAGGGGTAGGTATGAGCACCTAAAAAACTTGCTTTGATATCAAGATCTGAATTTTCTTTAAGTCGTCGAATTACGCGAAGCATTTTTAATTCGCCTTCTGGGCATAATCCATAGCCGCTTTTTATTTCAATAGCTCCAGTACCTAATGATCTTACTTCCTGAAGCCTCAGCCATGATTTTTCGTAAAGTTCTTCTTCCGAGGTTTGGTTTAATTTGGCTGCAGAGTTTAAAATACCCCCACCTCGTTTGGCAATTTCTTCATAGGTCAATCCATGAATTCTATCAACAAATTCATGCTCGCGTGAATGTGCAAAAACTAAATGAGTATGAGAGTCGCACCAAGTAGGAAGAATTGTTTTGCCCATTAAATTAATTTCTTTGTCTGCATGTGCATGGTCGCCTAGTTCTGTCATGTGGCCAAAGTCTATAATTTTTCCGTCTTCAACCATTAGATATGCATTTTCGATAGACGGCATGATACTCATCTCTTTACCCTTAACTATTTTTTTTTCTTCAGAATCACCTTCTGTTTGAAGGATTTGTTTGATATTTGAAAATAATGTCCGCATGACGTAAAAGTAATACAGGGAATTGAATTCTTGTAAGTTAACAAAGAAAGAGTCTTGCTGATCAGATTAATAAAATGATGAATAGTTTAGGGCATATTTTTAAAGTAACTTCTTATGGTGAATCTCACGGCGCTCAAGTAGGGTGTTTGATAGAAGGTTGTCCTGCCGGATTATCTTTAAATCTCGACAAGATTCAATCTCAAGTCAATCGTAGAAAAACCAATCAAGGTGATTATGCTTCTACAAGGCAAGAAGATGATATAGTGAAAATTGTTTCTGGGGTGTTTGAAGGCAAAACAACTGGAAGCCCAATAGCTATCTTTATTGAGAATAAGGATATGCGATCTTCAGATTATGATGAGTTAAAGCATGTTTTTCGTCCAGGTCATGCAGATTTAACGTACCATCAAAAATACCAGTGGCGAGATCATCGTGGTGGAGGAAGAAGTTCTATCCGAATTACAGCACCTTTGGTTGCTGCAGGAGAAATAGCCTTGCAATTATTACAATACAGTATGCCTTTGCAAGTGATAGGTTATGTAAGTCAAATTGGAGATATTCAATTATCAAAAGAAATAAACTATCATCAAATTCTTCAGGAGTCGCCGAATACCATGCTGCATTGTCCGGATGAATTGATTGAACAGCAAATGTTACAGCTCATAGAGGAGGTAAAAGCAGCAGGAGATACATTAGGAGGTTCGGTAGCTTGTGTAGTTAAAGGATTGAATGCAGGTATTGGGGAGCCAATTTTCGGTAAGTTACAAGCTCAGTTAGCGCATGCCATGATGAGTATTAATACGGCAAAAGGTTTTGAGTATGGTGTTGGAATGGACAGTGCTTCCATGCGAGGCAGTGAACATAATGATTCAATAAGAATGAAGGACGGAAAGATGATTACTGCTGAAAATAAAGCAGGCGGCGTACTAGGTGGTATTAGCAATGGAGAAGATGTTTATTTTAAAGTTTTTTTTAAGCCGATTTCAAGTATTCAGCAAGTGCAAACTACCTCAAATGATGCAGGCGAGGTAGTGGCTTTACAAATTAAAGGTCGTCATGATGTATGTGCAGTTCCTAGAGCTGTGCCAATTGTAGAGGCGTATACAAATATTGTGTTAGCAGATTTATTTTTACATGCAAAATTATCAAACATATGATATTAAGAATTTCAATTTTATTGTTGGGGCTTTTCGTGATGTTTTCATTTAAATCAGAAACAAGGTTACAAGATGTTTCGGAAATAGATATGGTTATTAAAGATACAGTAAAGAAAAGTGAGAAGCCTGATGCAGAAATTGGTGCTAAGTTAGTAGATTTTAATGTGGTTGATTCGAAAGATGCTTTGTTGTTTAGAGATCAAATTGTAGATAAGAAGCTGCCATTTATTTTAGTGCTCTTTAATCCATCTTGTGGTCATTGTAAAGAAACCATGATGGAATTTGTGAAGCGTAAAGAAGAATTTAAGCAAATTAAAATGATGTTTGTGTGTGGGAATAATTTTGTGGGTGAGTTGAAGGCGTTTGTAGAAGAAACGGGCTGCAAGGATATTGCTAACTATGTAGTAGCTGCTGATAATTCTGAGGCTACAAAATTATTATTTGAGTATAAGGGCATTCCTCAATTGATGATCTATGATCAGCATCAAATTTTACAGAAAACGTATTATAAAGAAATTTCAACAGATAGTGTGTTGAATCAGTTGAGCTTGTTGAATGTCAAAAAGAAAAAATAAAAAAAAACTTCCGATATTTCGGAAGTTTTTTTTAAGGGGACCTCGATGGGTCTCGAACCCACGACCCTCAGAACCACAAACTGATGCTCTAACCAACTGAGCTACGAAGTCCATAAAATCGGATTGCAAATATAGAATTAAATTAGGAATTGCAAAATCTATCCTTGAGAATATTCGAGTTAGTGAAAACTATTTGTGAAAAATGATTGACATCAATTTTTGACATTATTGAATTAGAAGATGAAACTTGTATTGCGGCAGGGATAGTAACGAAAAGCCCGCATCCCGAGAGGCTTCGGGAAATATTATTTTTTCTATGCTCATCATAGCCGATTCGGGAGAGGACTTGCAGTGAATAGCCCGTTTGCCGCCCGAAAAAAGATTGGATGAATTGTTTAAAAGTGTGAAAGGCTATACAGTAGAAGCTTGTTGTTGAATTTGCCAAAAATCAAGTAATTGTTGATTTTGTGAGGCATCTAATTTTGGCTTGTCGTAATGATGGGCCAAGTTTTTTTGACGAAAAGCTTCGTACAAACAAATCGCGCAGGCTACGGAAATATTCAACGATTGAATCATGCCGACTTGGGGAATAATAAAATTGGCATCGCAATAGGAGAGCACTTCGTCAGAAATGCCTGAAGATTCATTGCCGAAGACGAGGGCGCAAGGTTCGGTTAAATTTAGTTCGTATAAATCCTTCGCACTTTCGCTTAAATGAGTAGAATAAATTTTGGGGTACTGTATTCTCACATGTTCGAAGCAAGATTTTGCCTCGGTATATTGATGCACCATCATCCATTTATTGGCGCTTGAACTTGTTTTTGGATCGAATTTTCGATGTGTTTTTTGGTTGGTATTTAGCACAAAAATTTCCATGATACCTATGGCATCACATGTTCTGAGAACAGCAGCTATATTATGTGGATCATCTACATTATCTAGAACAACAGTGATATCGTTTTGTCTTTTGTGTAATACATTAAGCACTTTAGCGTTTCTTTCTGCTGACATTTGGGTACCATGAAGATTGGTGAGGATCATACTGTAAAAATTGACTGAGCAGCAAATGTCAGTAAATTATTTTAAAATTTCAGAGCAGTTTGAATTGAAATTGTTGAAGAATTTTACTTGGTTGTTTCACATGTTTAATAAATTAATTTGGTTTTATGATTGCCAAAATGCCTAGTTTGATTGGGAAGGCTAAGGTGTAATTCGTTTAGCGCCAGAAAGTAAGGAATAAAAAAAATTTTGCAAGATTAAAAAAGTAATGTAAAATTGCATTGGAAAGAGTTGTTGATCGTTAAGATTTTCATGGCTGTCATTCCCTTCTTTCTTCCTTCAAATTAAT
>JAGNOY010000120.1 GCA_017989935.1 Chitinophagaceae bacterium | reverse complement strand
GTATTATTACTATTCACAGTACTTCTTGGACCATATTTATAAGAGCTTCTTCCTCCATTATAACCACTTCCATCATAAAATCCATCCCAATAACCATTGCTATATCCATTGTAGTATCCAGTATTGTACCCGTTATAATATCCGTTGTTCCAACCCCAACCATTATTCCAGCCACCACCATAGTAAGAGTTACCCCAGCCATTGTTGCATCCCCAGCCATTGTTCCAACCTCCACCATAATAGGAGTTACCCCAACCATTATTCCATCCCCATCCATTGTTCCAGCCACCACCATAATAAGAGTTGCCCCAGCCGTTATTCCATCCACATCCATAATAGGAGTTGCCCCAACTATTTCCATAATACCAAGATGGATAGTTATAACTCCAATCCCACCAATATGGGTCGCTATAAAAACTACTATAATAACCTATTACCCAAAATGGGCGATGAAATCTTCTGATGCGAGAAGTATAATAATACTCGTCATCGTCATAATCAATATATTCATCATCGTCATATGAATAACTTCTTTGTGCCTTGCTATCATCATTGGCTGATGAATAATCAAACGCGTCAGCGTCTGTTTGATTGGAGTAAGTTTGACTTTGCGTTTGAACCTGCTTGTCGCTTTGTTGATTGCCATTGCTATACACATCATCATAGCTTTGACCAAATAAATTGCTTGTAATAAAAACCAAACAAGCCATTAGGGTAAAGAAATAGTTTTTCATTTTTTGTAGTTTAATATGAAATATTTTACTTATCGAAGTTAGGCCTTTAGACCCAATGTTTTTAAAAAAGTCAATTCTAAGTAGATAAAAATGACAGGATTAACAAAACATAAATATTTAAAGAAAATACGCAAAAGACAAAACTATTATTAATTCATAAATAATACATTACATATATTTATTAATATATTGTGATAGCTTGTAAAGTTTCATTTAATTTGCAGTCCTTCTAAATCAATCTAGATTATAAATTTTGAATTAATTAAGGGTATAAAAGAATACACAAATGAGTAAAGAAATCACTTCCCGTAGCACAGATTACAGTAAATGGTATATTGATTTAGTGCTTAAAGCGGGCTTAGCCGATTACAGTGCAGTAAAAGGATGTATGGTTATTAAACCCTATGGCTACGCACTTTGGGAAAATATGCGCGATGTGTTAGACAAAAAATTTAAAGATACTGGTCACGTAAATGCCTATTTTCCTTTGTTTGTGCCTAAAAGCTTATTTGAAGCAGAAGAAAAAAATGCCGAAGGATTTGCAAAAGAATGTGCCGTTGTAACGCATTATCGATTAAAGAATAATCCTGAAAAACCAGGTAGCCTAATGGTTGACCCTGAAGCAAAACTCGAAGAAGAACTTATCGTAAGGCCTACCAGTGAAGCCATTATTTGGAAAACCTATAAAGGATGGATTCAATCATATAGAGATTTGCCCATATTAATTAATCAATGGGCTAATGTAGTTCGTTGGGAAATGCGTACCCGTTTATTTTTGCGCACTGCTGAATTTCTTTGGCAAGAAGGACATACAGCCCATGCCACCAAAGAAGAAGCCGAAATAGAAACAAAACAAATGATTGATGTGTACGCCGATTTTGCCGAAAATTGGATGGCCATGCCGGTAGTCAAGGGTGTAAAAAGTGAAAACGAACGTTTTGCTGGTGCGGAAGATACCTATACCATTGAAGCGCTCATGCAAGATGGCAAAGCTTTACAATCTGGCACATCTCATTTTCTTGGACAAAATTTTGCAAAAGCTTTTGATGTGACCTTCATTAATAAAGACAATAAACCCGAACTAGTTTGGGCAACTTCATGGGGCGTATCTACACGTTTAATCGGCGCCTTAGTGATGGCACATAGTGATGATGAAGGTTTGGTACTTCCTCCAATGCTTGCACCGATACAAGTAGTCATTGTACCTATTTATAAAGGCGAAGAATCAAAACCAGCGATTGACGATAAGGCCAAGGAAATTATGACTGGATTAAAAGCTAAAGGCATTAAAGTAAAATTTGACAACTCTGATCATACCAGACCAGGATGGAAATTCGCTGAATATGAAATGAAGGGTGTTCCAGTGCGCATAGCCATTGGTGCCAAAGATTTAGAAAAAAACCAAGTAGAAGTGGCTAGACGAGATACCAAAGAAAAATCATTTTTTTCTATGGACAACCTTGTAGAAGATGTAACTAACTTGCTTCAAACAATCCAAGATAATATTTATCAAAAAGCTTTAAACTACCGAGACACGCATATCACCGAAGTAAATTCATGGGAAGAATTCGAAAAGGTGCTGAATGAAAAAGGTGGATTTGTAAGCGCGCATTGGGATGGAACAGGAGAAACTGAAGAGAAAATTAAGGAAATGACTAAGGCCACTATTCGATGTATACCCCTAAACAATAAAATCGAAGCAGGCCAATGCGTTTTGACTGGAAATCCAAGTACTCAACGTGTTCTTTTTGCAAGGGCTTATTAAATGAACTTCCAGCATCCTTTTCATAACATATTCATGTTCTGCGTTGATTGATGTTATTTTGTATTGACTAAATTTTACTTATTATGGCATTATTACTTCCTGTAAAAGGGATACATCCCGACATTCCAGCCTCTTGTTTTCTTGCACCCAATTCTACGATAGTAGGCGATGTAATCATGGGAGAAGAATGTAGTGTATGGTTTAATGCAGTGGTTCGAGGCGATGTAAATAGTATTCGTATCGGCAACAAAGTAAATATTCAAGATGGAGCCTGCATACATTGTACCTACGAAAAAACAAAAACAGTCATTGGCAACAATGTATCTATTGGTCACAATGCCTTGGTTCACGGATGCACAGTGGAAGATAATGTACTAATCGGCATGGGTGCTATTGTGATGGACAATGCCCGAATTGGAAGCAATACCATCATTGCTGCGGGCGCTGTTATACTCGAAAATATGGTATGTGAAAGTGGTGCCATCTATGCAGGCGTGCCAGCCAAAAAAGTAAAAGATATTTCACAAGAATTAATACATGGTGAAATTAATCGAATTGCCAATAATTACATCATGTACAGTAGTTGGTTTAAATAGGGTTTACCAATCCTACCTAATTTCTAATAATTTTTATCGTCAATCGTCTCATAAATTTTGAGATAATTCGCATAACGTTCAACAGATATTTCTTGTTGATTCACAGCTTCTTTCACAGCACATCCAGGTTCGTTGAAATGCAAGCAATTATTATACTTACAATGAACCAACACCTTTTTCATTTCAGGATAATAACCAGACAATTCTTGTCGCGATATATTTACGACACCTAACTCCCTTATCCCTGGAGTATCAATAATTTGCCCACCACCCGGCAAATCGTGCATTTCAGCAAAAGTAGTTGTATGCATACCCTTACCACTCCAGGCCGATACTTCTTGCACCCGGATATCCATGTCAGGAATTAGCTGATTAATTAATGTGGATTTTCCAACGCCACTATGGCCAGTAAACAGACTCACTTTATCCTTCAACAAATCTTTCATTTCATCTAAACCTTGTCCAAATTCTGCAGCAATCAAATACACAGGATAACCCACCTTCGTATATAACTCGTACAAAAAATCATAATGCAATTTATCTTCCTCATCGAGTGTATCCGCTTTATTAAATACAATGATGGCAGGAATATGATAGGCTTCGCAAGTCACTAAGTAACGATCTATAAAACCTGTTGAAGTTCTCGGATCTTTTAAGGTGGCAATAATCAAGCTTTGATCAAGGTTAGAAGCTACAATATGTATATGTTTTTTATGGTGTGGAGAAGACCGAACTATGTAGTTTTTACGCTGTAAGATGTCAGTAATCATCGCACTTTCTTCTTCAATATCTTCTACTTCAATATTCACCACATCGCCTACTGCAATTGGATTGGTAGAAGTAATTTCTTTATCCATTTTAAAACGCCCTTTGATACGACAATTATAAAAGCGTCCTGCTTCATTCTTTGCCAAATACCAACTACCAGTAGATTTATATACGAGGGCTTTCAATCCTTTTTAGGCGAAGATAAAGCATACAATAATTTATACATGCAAATTTCAGTCTTTCTGTTGTTCAAGTTGCGCTTGCTTTTTTGGGCGGTAACCAGGCTTTTCGTTGCAAGTCCTCCCACGCCAGAGCGCGTGGATGCGGGCTTTTCACTGCAATCCTTACCGCAATACAACCATGTGGACAAGCCCATATTGACATCACTTCATACAAAAAGTTGCGGAGGGTCCACATGCAGGCGCATCACTTGCGAGACTTGCATGCTGGGGGCATAAAAAATTATTTCTTTCTGAAAAACAACCTTAAAGGCACACCTTTAAAATTGAAGTGGCCTCGTAATTTATTTTCTAAAAAATTAGAATACGCTTCACTGATTTCATCAGGATGATTGCTGTAAAAAGCAAACGAAGGCACAACCACGGGCAATTGACTTACAAACTTGATGGTGACTGCATTGCCACGATAAAAAGGTGGCGGATAATGCTGTATTTCCTTCAACATGATGTCGTTTAGTTTCGATGTAGGCACCTTCTGTTGACGGCGCTCGAAAATATCTAAGGCTTCTTCAATAGCTTTGTGTATGCGCAATTTTTCTGTCGCAGAAATAAACAAAATAGGCACGTCGGTAAACGGCTTTATTTTTTCTTTAATTTCTGTTTCAACTTTCTTGGAAGTCATGGTTTCTTTTTCAACCAAATCCCATTTGTTGACCAAAATCACCACACCTTTTCCTTTACGGGTTGCCAAACTAAATATATTTACGTCTTGGGCAGTGAATCCTTTGACGGCATCTACCAACAACATACATATATCAGCTTCTTCTAAAGCCTTGATGGCCCGAATGGTAGAATAAAATTCAAGATCTTCCTTTTCTTTGGTTTTCTTGCGCAAGCCTGCGGTATCAATCAGCACAAATTCTTTACCAAACAAGTTGTAATGCGTATGAATGCTATCTCTAGTAGTACCTGCAATATCAGATACAATATTTCTTTCTTCACCTACTAAAGAATTTAAAAGTGAAGACTTCCCAGCATTAGGTTGACCAATTATTGCAATTTTAGGAAGTTCTGTATCCAATTCTGGTCGTGAATCTGTGAGGTAAGAAGTCACATCATCTAACAAATCTCCTGTACCGCTGCCCGATAGTGAAGAAATAAAATGAATTTTTTCGAATCCCAGGCTATAAAACTCAGCCCCATCAATTTGTCTGCGACTATTATCCACTTTGTTTACCACCAACAACACTGGCTTATTACTTCTGTGAAGTAAGTGAGCAAATTCTTCATCTAAACCCATAATCCCTGTGACTACATCTACCACAAATACAATCACATCGGCTTCTTTCAAGGCGATTTCAACTTGTTGTCGAATTTCACGTTCAAAAACATCGTCGCCATTTACCACATAACCGCCTGTATCGATCACATGAAAGGTTTTTCCATTCCAAGTACATTCTCCGTACTGACGGTCGCGGGTTACACCACTTACGTCATCTACAATAGCTTTACGTTCGCCGATTAAGCGATTAAATAAAGTAGATTTTCCAACATTGGGTCTCCCGACCACTGCGATTGTATAAGATGACATCGTTTGGGGATTTAAAAATGAATTATTCAGCTAAAGCATTACCAACAAGTGTAGCTTCTTCAGCCATTTCCCATTCTGTGCAACAAACTCCCCACGAAAACGTATGGTTGATGGTTGCTACGATTAGGTGTAGTCCTGATCGGCGAAACTTATATCAACTTTTTTTGATTGTGCTAGCTAAGTTGTGCCGATGTATGCAAAAGAACTGAAAAAAAAAGCGACTACCTTTTTTGATCAAGATATTCGCCATTCTGTGTTGCGAAGACTGGGATCGAACCAGTGACCTTCGGGTTATGAGCCCGACGAGCTACCGCTGCTCTACCTCGCGGTGCAAAGGTAATCAAAAATAGTTCCTTCCCAAATTTATCTTCAAAATACAAGCAGTATATTCTTAAAACACTTATAAACAAAGGCTTTCAGCATATACACCTTTTACAGTTCTTTGGCCTTATCTTTGCGCCATGACAAATTTTAAAAGTGGTTTTGTAGGCATCTTTGGCCGTCCGAATGCGGGAAAGTCGACCCTATTAAACGCTTTATTACACGAAAAACTAGCCATTGTTTCGCCAAAAGCCCAAACGACGCGTAATCAGATTTTAGGCATTTTGACCGAGAAGGATTACCAAATAATTTTTTCAGATACCCCAGGCTTATTACAAAGCAAATATAAATTGCACGAAAGAATGATGCGCGAAGTTGATTCGGTACGTCAAGGCACCGATGTGTTGCTGTATCTCATCGACGCCAATGATAATGCAGAAGAAAATAAAGCATTACTCGAAGGATTAAAATTTAAAGGCGCTACCCTTTTAATCATCAATAAAATCGACAAGGCCAAACCTGAAAAAATTTCTCATATTAAAGAAGTGTTTGCTTCTATCAAACCTGAAATAGCTTGTATTGAAATTTCTGCTCTACAAAACACCCACCTCGATCAACTACTTGCCTTGATTGTAGAAAAGCTTCCGTCAATGCCCGCGTATTACGATGATGATACGCTAACTGACAGACCCATGCGAT
>JAGNOY010000119.1 GCA_017989935.1 Chitinophagaceae bacterium | reverse complement strand
AAATTGAAACTGTATTATTTAATTGGTGCAGAGGTACAGGGTTACAAGGACTTTGTGGTATGCCTTTGGTCAATGATTTTGTAGTGAGGCCAATGTTGGATGTAAGCAAACAAGACATCTCGGCTTATGCTTTGGCACATAAAATTCAGTACAGAGAAGATAGTAGCAATGCAAAACTCGATTATACTAGAAACAAATTCAGACATCAAATTGTGCCGGTGCTTGAAGAAATATTTCCTTCTTTTTCTCAGAATATATTAGCCAATATCGAACGAATGAAAGATACCAATTTGATTTTCCAACAAGGTATTCAGGCATATAGAAAGAAATTACTTGAGCAACGAGGTAAAGATATCTATTTGGCTGTACTGAGCTTACAATCAATGCCAGCTGTATCTACAGTGTTGTATGAATTGATAAAAGAATTTGGGTTTTCATTTGATCAAACCTTACAAGTACTTCAGTTAATAAATAGTCAGAGTGGGGCCTTGGTGCAAAGTCAAACCCATAAAATTATTCGAAACAGAAAGCATTTAATTATCACGCAAATAGACACTCAATTAAGTGATCTTATACTTATTGATCAAGAAGATACGCATATACAAACATCTGGGTTTGGCTTGCAGTTTGATAAACTTGCAGCAACAACTTGGAGTAAAGATAAAAATAGTGAGTTGATTTTCGTGAGTGCGAAAGAGCTAGTTTATCCATTGGTGATGCGCAAATGGAGACAAGGAGATTATTTCTATCCTTTAGGATTCAATAAAAAGAAAAAAGTGGCTCGTTTGTTGATCGATGAGAAAATTCCTTTACATGAAAAAGATGAGGTGTGGGTTTTAGAATCCGAAAAAAAAATTATCTGGGTTATTGGGCATAGGCAAGATCATAGATTTGCTGTCAAAGATCAAGATGAAACCATTTTAAAAATTACAAGAACAAGGTATTAACACATGAAATCAGAAAAGTATTTAGCCTTACAAGCACAATATGAATTGCTAGAAGACGAAGAATCTAAAATCAGGTGTTTGATAGATATCGTGTTAGAGATGCGTGCTTTTGATATCGATGAAGCCTATAAGCTTTCGGATGAAATTATTGAACGATCGTTAAAAATAAGGTTCAAAGAAGGAGTGGGTAGGGGCTTAAATCACAAAGGGGCTTGTTATTGGTTGAAAGGTGAATATGATAAAGGATTGGATACTCTGAAGGAATCGTTGAAAATTGCGAAAGAGATTAAAAATGATCCTTTAAAGGCAAGAGTTTATAACAATTATGGAAATATTTATCGTGAATTAGGCGACTTGTCCAATGCTTCTAAATATTATCAATGGGCCTTAGAAATTAATGAAGAATTGCAGGATGAGCTATCTCAATCTGCGATTATGATTAATATTTCAAATATTCATTTTGATTTATATGATTACGAAAATGCACTTGAATATGCCAAAAGATGTTTGGAAATTTTTAAAAAATATGACGACAAAAAAAGGTTAATCAGCGTATATCATACCTTAGGAAATATTTATTTTAAGAAAGAAGATTTTGAGAATGCCCTAATTCATTTTAAAAATAGCTTACAATTATCAGAGTCGAACTCTATTGGGCATATGCTTGCGAATAGCGGTATTGGAAAGGTGTATTACAAAACTAAAAACTTCGAACGTGCAAGGTTTTATTTGAATCAATCATTTCAACAAGCTGAAGAGCTGTCGAATATTGAAGGGGTTATCATTGCCGAATTTTATTTGGGCAGAGTAAATACTGACGAAGGAAGTTATGTACATGCCTTAAAACACCTCGACAAAGCTTTTGTAATTGCCAAGGAACATTCACGTAAGCATGATATCATGAGTATTCATGAAATGTATGCCCATGTGTATGAAAAGATGGACAATATCACCAGAGCATATTGGCATTTGAAAGAATACGAATCTTTAAAAGAAGAAATATTTCAACAGAATACCATCAACAAACTTCGCAATTTGCAAGTGAGACATGAAATCGAATTTGCAGTGAAAGAAAAGGAGGTTGCCGAGCAATCTTCTAAATTGAAACAAGAGTTCATAGCGAATATGAGTCATGAGATCAGAACGCCCATGAATGCCATTGTAGGGATGACAAGATTACTTTTAGAAAAATCGCCTCGCGAAGATCAACTTAAATACCTCAATGCAATTGCTCAAAGTGCAGATAATTTATTGGTGATCATCAATGACATTTTAGACTTTTCGAAAATTGAAGCCGGAAAAATTACCCTTGAACAAATTGACTTTTCATTACAAAGTGTGTTGAAGAATGTAGTGACCTTATTAAGATTTAAAGCAGAAGAAAAAGGTATAGAAATCAGGTTTGAGATGCCACCTATTTTACCTGATGCTTTACATGGAGATCCAACAAGACTTAGTCAGGTATTAATGAACCTTGCTGGCAATGCGGTGAAATTTACTGAATTAGGTTCTGTTCGAATTGTTTGTCATCTTGAAGATAGTATAGACAATGCCGTTAAAATACGTTTCGATGTGATTGATACAGGCATTGGTATTTCTGAAGAATATGTACATCGTATTTTTGAAAGTTTTACACAAGCGGGTACTGATGTAGCAAGAAAGTATGGCGGCACAGGACTTGGATTGACCATATCAAAACAGCTTGTAGAACTTATGGATGGGAAGATTGAAGTTAAAAGTCAAATCGGACAAGGCACCACGTTTTCATTTTATTTACCTTTTCAATTGGCTGAGGTAAATCAACTAGTGGCCAAAGAAGACTTTATTTGCTCGACTCAAGATGTAGAAATTCTGAATAAATCAAGAATATTACTTGTGGATGATCATGAATTTAATAAGATTCTTGCTGTAGATACCTTACACACTGTGGCGCCTAATATGGATATTGAAGAAGCTTCCTCGGGATTAGAGGCAGTTGAAAAAGTGAAAAAAGGAAATTATGATTTGGTGTTGATGGATATACAGATGCCTCAAATGAATGGCGTGGAGGCTACAAGAATGATTAGACATGATCTTGACAATACCAAAAGGGATATAAAAATTATAGCCATGACGGCCAATGTGATGAAAAATGATATCGAGCATTATTTAGCGAATCAAATGAACGATCATATTCCAAAGCCATTTAGAAAGGACGAACTTATTCAGAAAATATTGCTGCATTTAGATAAGCCATTAATTCTTAAACGAAGTCAAGTAAGTGTAAGTAAACATGAGGGTGTTGTTGAAAATATCCCTGTTATGCTGTTGGATTCAAATCAAACCCAAGTTGAACAAAAAACAATCGACTTGAGATTTCTCATTTCATTCGCTGGCAGTGATCTAGAAAAACAAAAAAAGTATGTCAGAATATTTTTAGAAAATTCACCTAAGCTCTTAAACCAAATAGAAACAGGTTGGCAACATGCCGATTACGAATCTATCAAAATAAGTGCTCATTCTTTAAAAACACAATTGAATTATATGGGTGTGAAAGAAGAAAAATCACATATTTATGAACTTGAGCAAATGGCCTCACATGCCCATAGACGAGATGAAATGGAAAATCTAATTAAAAGCCTAAACATGGTTTGCAACCAAGCTTTTAAAGAATTAGCTGATTTTTTAGTTTAAAAGCTATTGAACTACTTTCCCCGAAATACAGGTTTTCTTTTTTCTAAAAAAGCATTCACCCCTTCTTGATAATCGTAGGTATTGGCTGCATTCACTTGTTCTTGACCTTCACGAATAAGTTGTTGGCTCAAGTTGTTCGTATAAGATTCGTTCAGTAGTTTTTTAGTCAAGCCTATTCCTTTTGTAGGCATCTGGGCTAAAGTAGAAGCAATATTCCAACTTTCTTGCTCGAAGTTATCATCTGAAAAATAAGAATAAATCATGCCTATACTTGCTGCTTCAGGAG
Organism: Chitinophagaceae bacterium; assembly: GCA_017989935.1. Classification (GTDB taxonomy): domain Bacteria; phylum Bacteroidota; class Bacteroidia; order Chitinophagales; family Chitinophagaceae; genus OLB11. The sequence goes on along the minus strand of JAGNOY010000119.1, from coordinate 2,749 downwards.
CCATCACTTTGCTGCCAAGCATCATAAGGGCTGCTGCTTTTTGCATGCCGATTAATCGTGGTAAAATGTAAGTGCCACCACTATCTGGAATTAATCCAATTTTACTAAAAGCTTGAATAAAAGACGCACTCTCTTTAGCTACTACAATATCGGCAGCCAAGGCAATATTCGCGCCCGCTCCAGCTGCTACACCATTTACAGCACAAACGATAGGCTTTTCTATCTTACGCATTTTTTCAATAATAGGATTATAATGAGCAGTCACAATTTCGGCGAGTTCTATTCCATTGTCTTCTATCGCTTCACTTAAATCTTGCCCAGCACAAAATGCTTTTCCTTCACCTGTTAAATAGATGCACCTCACTTCTTCATCAGCACTTGCTTCGTCTAAGGCATGTTGCAATTCAAACGCCATGTCTCTGCAAAAGCTATTGAATTTTTCTGGTCTGTTTAAAGTGATTTTTGCTATTGAGGCTGTTTTTTCAATGCGAATAAATGACATAAGGATATATTTAATTTGTAAAGATGAAAAGGAATTGGCAATTACTGAAATTATTTTATAGAATGCAAGATTTTATTGAAGTAGCCATAATTATATTTGTAAACATCTAGCTAAAATAACAATGATAAAACAATGCATCGGTTTATTGGTAGTGAGTTTAATTCTTTCATGTAATGCTAACACTGAATCCAAGGAAACATTAATAAATAATTCAATAAAAACACCTGAACAACATAAGCATAAGGCTGCAGATGTAGCGTTGAAATTTATAAATGCTTATACAGACAATTGCAATAAAATGAAGGAGTCTCAAGGTGTAGTTGAATGGGTGAATGCTAGTCAATTAACCACAACACATTTTAGAACTGAATTAAAAACCTTGATATCCCAAGCTAATGGGAATGATACTACATCTGGACTTGAAGCCGATCCGATATTTGATGCACAGGACTACCCCGAAAAAGGTTTTGAGTTAGAATCGTTTGATCAAGAAACAAATCTTGTGGAGGTTAAAGGCAAGGAGTGGGCTGATTTTAGATTGAAAATCAAATTAGTCTACAACAATGAAAAATGGCTTGTAGATGGTTGCGGTAGTATAAACATCCCGAAAGAGGAACGAATTGTAAGATAGAAAATTAGTAAATAACAACTATTGCTATTGAAAGACTTATAATTGCTAAATCAAAGGCTACCTATTTTGATGCATCCTTGCTTACCAATTTACCAAAAGCAGTGAAGTTGAAAAAGGTATAGTCTCAATTATTCAAAGACAAAGTACCCGCCAATAATTACAAACAAAATCGCGATAGAAGTTAATCCGTAAAGAATAAAATTTCGTAAATCAGGCAACAATTCCATCAACGTAAATACACAACTCAGAAAACCGATTATCAATCCTATGCCTATTAACCAAAGGCCTTTCTGGGTCCTCTCTTGTAATTTCTTCTTTTTGTAAAGAGATAAAATTTCTTCAACCTGTTCATGGGGATACCCTTTAATATGAAGTTCGTTTTTGATGCTTTCTTGTGTAGCATGTTGATGATCCCAATGTTCAAACAAGTCAAGGTAGGCAGTTTGATTTACAGTCATAGCTAACTAGTTTAAATGAATGATATCCTAAATTTAAACTTATTTTTTAAGTATTCATTTTTTTATTCAAAATATTTAGGGCGGCACACAGGCTTTTCACTGCAAGTCCTCCCACGCCGAAGCCAAGCGTGGTGCGGGCTTTCCGTTTCAATCCTTGCCGCAATACAAACAGCCAAGTATGTTGAATTCTATTTATATTCTTCCAAGATTCCTCTTAGAAATTATTTTATGATTTCATTCAGTTTTTATGATTGATTTTGAATTAAATTCGATTTTTTTATGAATACAGAAAATAAGCAACAAGAAGAGATTAAGTTTTTAGATGGCCCACAGAGTCGATTCGAAGATTTGAAATTTACATTCCGTACCGTGTTAGATTTTATCAAAGGTTATAGAACACTTCATTTTGCAGGTCCGTGTGTCACCATATTTGGCTCTGCTCGATTTTCAGAAACTCACCCCCATTATATCAAAACAAGAGAAATTGCAGCAGCGATTGCTAAATTAGGTTTTACTATTATGACGGGTGGTGGTCCGGGAATTATGGAGGCTGCCAATCGTGGCGCCAAAGATGTCAATGGGCGAAGTGTAGGATGTAATATCGAACTTCCATTCGAACAGAAGCATAATGATTATCTAGACAAATGGGTAACTATCAAATACTTTTTTGTACGTAAAACTTTGTTGATTAAATACTCCTACGCCTTTATTGTGATGCCAGGTGGTTTTGGTACGATGGACGAATTGTTCGAAGCCTTAACCTTGGTACAGTGTAAGAAAATAAAAAATTTCCCTATCGTTATTTTTGATAAAGCGTTTCATCAAAATTTAATTGAATATATCAACGATTTGAAACATGCACTGACTATTTCTCCTGAAGATTTAGATTTGATTTTAGTGACTGATAGTGTAGAAGATACCGTAAACCATATTAAGGGCACAATTGCCAGATTTGGTTTGCAATATGAAAAGAAATTCAAACCATTGAAATGGTTGTTTGAAGATAAATTAGGTGACTAAGAAAATAGATTTTTATCTCTATGATTAAAGCCTATACTTTTTATAAGGCCTTACAAAGGAATTGCCGCTAGTATGCTAAGTTTCATATGTATATGTTTATCTAAGATTAGATATTAATTATCACTTAAATAGGAAGTT
>JAGNOY010000118.1 GCA_017989935.1 Chitinophagaceae bacterium | reverse complement strand
ATGAAATATGCTCAAAACAGATCTATACTAATGGATAAAGATTCTACCTATTCGATTTCTTTTGAAAATAAAACTAACAGTTCAATTATTTTCAATAACCAATTATTTGAAAAAGTAAAAGAACAAATTAAGGTACTTGAAAACTATCCCTATGGCTGTGTAGAGCAAACTAGTTCTAAATTAAAGGCCTTAATTTTTAAGGACAAGATTAATAAATCGCTATCTATAAAAGAAGATTTAAGTAAAGATATTCTCTTCTTAATAAATAGATTAAATGATTACCAAAATTCCGAAGGCTCTTGGGGTTGGTGGAGAAAAAACCAAGCTGATACTCGAATGACAATTTATGCAATGGAAGTATTATTGATGGCATCTCAATCTGGCTATACAAATAATCTCTACTTAAAAGCACAAGATTACATTTTAGATCATCTTGAAGATTTTAATCTTTCCGATAAACTTTATGCATGCTATGTCTTAAATAAATCTACTAATTCAACTAAGCGATTTTCCTCTATCTTAAATAAAATTCAATTCGAAGATTTACAAGTCATAGATAAACTTTATTATTTTAAATTACAACAAATATTAGGTAACGAAATACCCAAACAAACTTTATATGCTCTATTTCAAGAAATGAATTCAGGTATCAACATGCCTAATAGGAATAATTTCTTTTATGATATTAAAAGTGAAATCTATACTGCTTTTTCTATTTTCGAGGGTTGCTCATTGGCTGATGATTATTTACAAGTATTTAAATCCAAGCTTGAGAATGGTCAACTTGAAAATAATTTAAATACCTTTTCAAGAGCTTCATTGATAGAAAGCCTTGCTAGATTGTCTTTAGTTTCAAAGCAAAAACCAATTCAAGCAGAAATAATTGTGAATGATAGTTTGCGTATCAATACATTCCCTTTTAAATTGAATGTGAACAAGTCTAATTATAAGTTTAAGCATAAAGGGGGTAATGTGTTTGTGAATACTTCAGAAGAAAATTATATGCATGAGCCAATTATTCATGATTCTGCCTTTTCGATCAGAACTTATTTTGTTCAACATAATAAAACCACTGACACACTTCAAATTGGTCAGCAAGGATTCATGCATATTGTGCTAAATTCATTTCATTCATCAGAATATGTGATGGTCGAAATACCTATACCTGCAGGATTAAGCATAGTGAATAAAAATAAACTGAATGCTGGGAATGACTATATAGAATACCATAAAAACAAAGTTGTAATTTTCTACACTAAACTACCTATCGGCACCAAGGATATTCAACTTGAGTTTCAACCAATTTTTAGAGGTCAATTTAATATGCCAGCTTCCAAGGCTTCGCTCATGTATTATCCATTTGTATTTGGAAATAATCTGAATCGAAAAATACAAATCAATTAACTGATAATTATTGACAAGGCATCTAATAATAAAAGTTTTCTCTTTATTGCAAATTGATTTATAGGATCTACTTGGATTAAACTCGCATTTACATTCAGACTTAACAATGATGACACAAATACGTTACAACACCTAATGAAAATATTGCGAATTCAAGCATCAAACATAATATTTAGAAATAAATAATTTTTCTGCTCCTATATGTGTAGATTGTTATATACCAACCATCTACAAATGAATATATAACATGTTTTCTTGTCTTTTGGCATTTAAACAAAAGGTAACTTGCAAATTTAACTTCTATCTTATACTTTAGCGATCCTTAAAGTGAACGATTATGATTTCATATTTTATTCGTCACTATAAAGAAACCTACTATTACGCCTTTGCCAATTTTTTAGATCGCGCATCCTATTACGGAATTCGATCCTTGCTTGTTATTTATCTTATGAGTGATGCTTTTGCTTTTACTGAAGCCAGGGCTGCACATTTGTTGGAAGTTATTTTTGGTGCCCTTATAGTTTCAAAAGTAGTAGGCGCATGTTTGGGTGATTTATTACTTGGCAACAAAAAAACCTTAATATTAGGAGGCTTATTACAAGCCATCGGTATGTTTACATTATGCATTTCTAATTTAAACTCGATTTATTTTTCGATTGCACTCATTGTAATCGGTGGGGGCATGTTCAGTCCTAATATAACATCGCTTTTTGGAAAATTATATTCCCAAAAATCTAAATTGATGGATGCAGGTTTCACCATTTTCTATACTTCTATCATTTTAGGAGCCTTTATAGGAGGCGTTATGCTTACTAGTGCTAATTTAACGAATATAAAATACGGATTTATACTTTCCGGTTTAATGATGTTAGTCTCCACATTCATGTGCGCATTAACTAACAATGTTGAGGTAGATCAAGAAATTACTGCTAAAGAAAAGAAAATTAATATCAATGTTAGAATCACACAAGTAGTTATTGCTTTTATCCTAGTGGGTATTTTTTGGTTTGTATACGAATTTACTTCATTTAATGTGGCTGATTTACAAGATAAAATTAGTGGTGAGTTTTGGCTTGATGAAGAAGGAACTAATTGGTTAGCTACCCTAAAACTTGTAATTACTTTATTGGTTGCAATTACGGCAAGTATTTTTTGGACCAATAAATATATTCATCAATATAAAAAAATGACTTTTGGTTTTATTTTAGCAGGTCTTTCTTTAGCGTTATTGCTTCTTTTAAAATCTGATATCTCTAGTTCTAGTAATTTTGCCCTACTAGTTACCATAGTGATGATGAGCATTGGTGAAATTTTCATTGCCCCTCTTCTTTATTCTGTGCTAACAAAATACGGAAACCCTAAGTACTTGGCTATCCTTATTAGTTTATCCTTTATTCCTTCAAGTTTTTTAATGATAAAAACACCTGCCATTGTCAATAGGCTTTTTGAAAATTCTATTATACATTTCGGGTTAGCCTCATTTATCTTTTTCAGCTTTGCGTTCATTTCTTTTATTCTTTTCAAATTATATAGAAAATACTAATTAGTTGACAAATACTATTATCCCAATGTGATATTTGTTATAGACCAATTTCATTAGTATAAACAACTATTCAGTCAGCATGTACAACCTGGATTAAAATAGGTATAATTCGTCAATTATCTTGACGAAAATCAGTAAAATCAATGAACTACAAGTTCTACATAAACTCCCAAACAGACCGATAAATTCCTTGATTTTCAACATAACTTAAAAAAGACTTATAAAATGCATCTTGTCCCAAAGTTGCACTATCACCTATCACAATTAGTTTTTCTTTAGCTCTGGTTAGGGCCACATTCATTCTTCTATAATCTTTCAAAAATCCAATTTGACCTTCTTCATTTGAACGCACTAAAGAAAGCATTACTATTTCTTTTTCCTTTCCTTGGTAACTATCTATTGTAGAAACTCTTACCTTTTTAGGTAACATTTCAATTGCCTTTGCGACCTGACCAGAATAAGGCGAAATAAATACAATAGAATTTGCATTCAAGTTATCTTCATCCATCAGTTTAATGGCAATGCTTATTTCTTCAGTATTCATCAAACTTGTTCCATCATGCCCAGATTCTTCATAATTTCCACTTCCTGCGGTATCAATAAAAATCAAATGGTCTCCGCTGTTTTGCAGTGATTCTGGTGTTTTTAATTGGCCTTCATAAAAATACTTACTCGAAAATCCTGCAATCACTTCTCTCATTCTATATTGAGTATCTAAAAATTGATTTCTAGGCCATTTAGCATGACAAAGCTCTAAAATAGAACGATTTAAGCCTTTCTTTCTTGCTACTTCTGAAAGGACTGTTGGTGGTAATTGAAATGGATCTCCGGCCAATACATACTTCTTTGCAAACGGGAATATTGCCCAAGCAAGAGGTTCTAGACACTGACCTGCTTCATCAATAATTAGTGTGTCGTATTGATTGGGCTTCAACCCTGCGTCCACAAGCGCAATTGGTGTTCCAACAAGCACATCTGCTTCCTCAAAAAATTTATCCTGATGATAGTCCTGTATTCTTTTAATTTCATTCCTTATTTCTTTCACTTCTTTAAACAACAAACTTCGTTGTTCTCTTTCAGCTTTTCCAAATCGACGCTTATATTGCAAAGCCATTTTTCTAAATTCTACAGCACGAATTCGCAACTCTTTTAATTGCTTCTTAATTTTTTCATCTTGCATTCGACCTTCTGCTGTGTAGGGGTAAATAGCCTCATCCACTTTTGTAGTATTGCCTACTCGCATAATTTTAATCCCTTTGGCGATTAATCCCAAGGCTACATGATCAGTAGCTGTATTACTTGGTGCTGTTACAAGTACTTTTTCTCCACGACTCACTAGCAAACGAATGGCATCAATCAAAGTAACGGTTTTCCCTGTACCTGGCGGACCGTGCAAAATAACTAAATCTTCATTTTTCAAAATAGCCTGCACAGCTAGTTTCTGCGTATGATTTAAAGATTCGTTTATACCTTGATCTGAAAAAAGCACAACTTCTACACTTATTTTTTCATTTTCTACTTCATGCAAGCTCTTAAACAAATTAAAGACATGCGCATTCTCTGAAATTTTAAAGAGCCCATGTTTCATAATTTGGATAGTACGAACATCAGGAATTAATTGCACACCCACTCCATCATCTTCTAACCAATCTGGGAAATCTGGTGCATATAGCCTGCATTCACCTAGCCGCCCTTCAATTGTCAACAACACACCTTTGATTGCTTCTTCTCCTTGTTTAAACAATTGAATTGAAGCACCCCCATAAAACTGATGTTGATCTGAAATAAAATTCAACCGAAATGCAAACTCTGGATAATCAGCAAATCCAAATGTTTTATTAGTAATCTTTATTGGATATAAAACTACACCTTGCGATACCAATTGCTTAATCGGAATTCCTTGATCTGTTCTGTATCTTCGAAACTCTTCAGCTTCTTCTAACTCAATACAATGAATTAGGTGTTTGATGTAAGGATGATCCTTCATAATATTTCAATTAATACAAGTACATTGTAATATAGTTTAAGTTCCATTATAATCTTTTCTAACAAGTAACTTGAATTAGCCATTCATTGCAGACTCTGTAAAATCAAACCCAAGAACCCTTAATTTTAAGCACTTAAAAGAAGAGGTTGCCTTATTCAGACAACCTCAATATATTATTAAAAGCCCTAAATTTTAATTCTTCTTGGCATTTTTCGCTTCAATGCTTAATGTGGCATGAGGCACAGCTCTTAATCTCGCTTTGTCTATTAATTTTCCAGTTTCTCTGCAAATGCCATAAGTCTTATTCTCAATTCTAACTAATGCTTGCTCAAGATGACTTATAAAAGTAATTTGTCTACTTGCAAGTTGATTAAACTGTTCTCGATCCATAGAAGCACTTCCATCTTCAATACCTTGGTATTTATTTTCTGTATCTTCTGTTCCACCTTCATCTTTTCTCATGATAACACCTTGAAGGTATTGCAATTCGTTCTTTGCTGTTTCTAGTTTTTTACTAACTATTTCACGAAATTCTTGTAAGTCATCATCACTATATCTATAACTTGTAGATTCTTTGCTTGGATTCATATCTAATATTGATCTTGTGTGTTCTGGTTCATATTTCTTAATATCCCCTAAATCTGCTTTTCTTTTTAATTCAGAAGTCTTTCTATGGGCAATTACCTTCCCTGTATCATTTTTCAAATTGGCTGTTCCAAAAGTATTGGTTTTAAAAACATCTAGTCTTTTTGGCAAACTGGAAATAGAACTAGAAATGATAGTCTTGGTAGCAGTCTTTTTGCCAGCCTTAGCTACTTTCTTAGGTTCTTTTTTTTCCTTTGGTTCTTCTTTAATTACTGGTTTTGGGCTTGTTGATTTTGATGCACTAGGCTTTGCTTTCTTTTCAATTGCTTTAGGTTCAACTTTTTTAGCTGCAACTACAGGTTTTACTTCCTTTTTATTTGGGACAGGTTTTACGATAGTTTTAGCTGGAGCTTTAACGGAAACTTTTGCTATAGGCTTTTTAGTTTCAACCTTTGCCACAACTTTTTTCGCTGGAACTTTTGCCACTACCTTTTTTACAGGTGCTTTTACAACTGGTTTCACAGCTACTTTTTTTGCTACTTTCGCTGCCACTTTCGAAACTTGCTTTGGAGCAGCTTTCTTTGCTACAACTTTGGCAGATGGTTTAGTCACTTTTTTCACTTCAGGTTTTTTAGTGGCAGGCTTTGGAGCCGGTTTTGCCGATTTCTTTGTTATTACTTTCTTTGCCACTGGTTTTGCAGCCGCTTTCTTTGGAGCAGTCTTTTTTGTTGCCATAACCTAAATTGTTTTAGAAATATTTACTTTTATTGATAAATCATTGACTTCAACCTCAATCCCATCCTCAATTTGATGGGAAAAAGATAGGCTATCCGCCAAAATTTCCGTGCAAATATAGGAATTAAAATTATTCAATGCGTTTTTTAACATTTCAGCTTCTTCCACCAATACATCAATACGATCTGTTAATTCAAAACGACTATCCTTTCTGATTTTCTGTATTTTATTTACAAATTCCCTCGCCAAGCCTTCTTCAATTAATTCAGGTGTGAGTTCAATATCCAAAGCAAGAGTAAATGCTCCTTTATTTGCAACAAGTAAGCCTGGAATATCATCAGAACTAATTTCTACATCGGTTAATTGTAAGTCAATTTCTTGGTTATCAATAATGAGGCTTATT
>JAGNOY010000117.1 GCA_017989935.1 Chitinophagaceae bacterium | reverse complement strand
ATAGTTTGCACTTGCTGCTGATCCATTGCCAAAGGCCATCGAGTGTAATCCAGAAGCATTGGCATTTTCGCCTAACGCAATGGCGCCAGTGGCAGGGGCTTCGGCATTATTTCCAAGTCCAATACTGTAGTCGCCAATATTGGTATTATTCCATGAAGTAGGTCCGGCAGCACCCACACGAAATGCAGCCTTGCGCGGATTGAATAACATGCGCACACCACTACCAGTTTGTGTGATGGTATCGCCTTGACCATATGTTCCTGTAACAGCAAGTCCATCTTCACCTTCAATAAGTAAGGCACCATCGTTGGCATGAATAGAACGGCCATTACCCGGACCGCCATAATTATACGCACTTTCCAAGGTGGTACTTCCTGCATTACCACTGCTATTGGCATAAATGGCGTAAGGCACACTTAGTAATTGTGATGACCCCATAGCCACATATTGATTGCCTGTATTACTAATGTCCATTTCTATCCCTAAGTACTTTTCGCCACTGCCCCAATTGATGGATGCAAACGAACCGAGTAACGGAGTACCTGCACCTATGGTTAAATTGATGAGTCCAAATTCGTTTGTTACAATATTGTGTAACTCTCGATACAACACATTTCCATTATATGATAGATCATTGATACGCAGCCGAATCAAGACTGCCTGATTTGCTAATATACTACCATTACTATCACGAGCCACTGCTTGATAGGGAAATCGAAGAGGTGATTGAGCATGCACCATAAAATGTGTAGAGCAAATAAGAGCAAATAAGAGAACGATTTTTTTCAAGATAAATTTCATACGATATAGTTTAATACTGCGAAAGTATTTTTTGAAATCTCGTGATTTACTACCCTTTAGGGTAATTTATTTACGAGTTTAAAAAATCACCCTCAAGGGTAATTCGGTCAGCGTTTGAACCTAGTAAGTTTGTCTTTTAAATGATAATCTATGAAATCCTATTTAATTCAAACTTTATTTATTTCACTTTGCACTTTATGTGTTCATACTTTAAATGCACAAACGGTTTCTCAACAAAGTATCAATACAATGGGTGCTTACATGACAAGTTCAAGCAGCTCTTTGTCGCAAACAGTTGGAGAAACAATGACAGCAACATGGACACAAGGAGATAAAATTCTTACTCAAGGTTTTCATCAAACCTTCAAGTTGACCTTGAACCTAAAGGCCTTTCTTCAAGGATATTATCAAGGGAGTGGAATCATGAATGATGTTTTGTATAATCAAGGAGTAAGTGCTATGCCAACATCCTTGACAGATTCAATAACGATTGAATGTCGAAAACCATTTTATCCATTTGATATGTTGTTTCAAGAAAAAAAGTGCATTTCGAATAATGGTCTTGTTACCATTTCACATCAAGGCTTAATTGGAGAAAAGGTTTATATAGTTTTAAAACATCGAAACTCTTTAGAAACATGGTCCGCTTTGCCTATCATCATCGAACAGTATAGTTTCTATGATTTTACCACCGCAGCCAACAAAGCATTTGCAGATAATCAAGCAGAAGTTGAACCTGGTGTCTATGCATTATATGCGGGTGACTTCAACCAAGATGGTTATATCGATGGTTTTGATTATCCGATGTTTGATAATGATGTACAAAATAATGTAAGTGCAGTGTATGTAACTACCGACCTTAATGGCGATGGCTATGTAGATGGATTTGATTATCCTTTGTTTGATGCAAATAGTCAAAACAATGTGAGTGTAATGACACCATAAAGATTGTTGTGTTTTAAGTTTAATTGTAAAGAGCTGTCTGAATGGGCAGTCTTTTTTTGCTCCCGATGATTTTTATTAGTCACCGCATGTTTCGGTTCGGGAACCCTTACAAGCTTTATATTGTATGAAACTTTGATTGAATACGCTTGTGAAATTTGCCGATGAAAACAATACATGCTATGGCCACGGGATATGGAGGGGCAGCACTTTGTAGGGCGGAGCCATACAAATGCCGAAGCCCGCAATAGCCCGCTAGAAATTTGATAGAAAAAAAATGAATATGGCCCCAAAAAAATTAGGCCTCTAAAGGAATGCTCAAATTAAATTGAAGTCCAGGCTGCCTATTTTTCCATTCAATAGTTCCTTTGCAATCTTGTATTCTTTTTTGCATCGAGTAAAAACCATTATTGAAAATTGTATCAGTTTCTAAGCCTTTTCCATTATCTGTAATCTGAATGAGTAATTTATGCGGTTCAAGTTGAATATCGATATGAACCAGATTGGCTTTGCTATGTTTGATGATATTATGTTGAATTTCTTTGAGTGCTAAAAAAATATTTCTCCGTAAAAAACCATTCAGAGGTGTAGGCTCGATATAGGGTGGAAGATTGATTTGACATTGTATAGAACTGGGTTCGAAAAATTGCTTACTGTAAGCCGCTATATGATGGATGAATTTATCTAATTGATCTTGTCTTGGATTTAAACTCCAAACCATTTCTCTCATTGTTGAGGTAAGTTCTGCAGCATGATTGACGATTTCATTTAAATCTTGTTTGGTGTCTTCGTCGCTATGCTTTCTTTTTAGCATTTCACTGATCAATTTAATGCTACTTAGGCCACTACCTAAATCGTCGTGCATATCAATACTAATTCGATCTCTTTCGGATTGTAAAGCAAGTTGTTTTTCAATTTCTTTTTGTTGAGCTATTAGTCTTCTTTTGAAGTAAAGTCTGGTTATCCAAATAATGTTGGCAATGATAGTTAGGGCGAGTAAAATTCTAAACCATCCTGTTTGATACCAAGGTGGTGAAATGGTGAAATTGTAGGAGGCTTTAATGTTTTGAGTTTGCTTGTCGATGATTTCGAGTTGGTAATCTTTCGGGGGTAAATTATAGAGTTGCATCAATCCATTTTCGTCGACAGGAATGTAGGGGCTTTCAGGATTTAGTCTGTATTGATAATTAAAATATGTCGGATAATTTGAATTGGTGTGAACAAGTTGAATTTCTAGATTGTTTTCCTCAAAAGTAAATCTGTGATGATAAGGGTTTGAAATCAGTTCGGGTTTGCCATTCTTGAGTATAGAAAAATTAAGCAGATAAACACTGTCTATCATTCTTTCTGCAAGTACTGCAGCTGTATTCACAGCAACAATGCCATTGTCGCCTCCAAAATAAACGGTGTCTTGCTGAATGGTACGTGATGCTGCATAAAAATTAGATGTGTTGAAGTTTTCTCCAGCATAGAAGAAGCCCATTTGTTTGGATAATAAATTATAGTAGCCAATTCCACGTGGGGTACTAAACCAAATAACCTGCTTGTGAATCAATAGACTTCTTACTTCATTGCTACCAGCAATTTCGGTGACATTGATTTCTTCTTTCACCTTGTAATTCGTATCAAGAATTCGGATACCGCCTGTTGATGAACTTAGAAAAATTTGATGATTGTAATATTGTAAATCATTGATGGTAGACGATTCCGGCAGAGGTATTTTATTTAAATCGAAGGTATGTGGATCGTATTCGAAAAATTCAGCAAAGGTGTGAAGAATTATTTTGTTGTGTACAATAAGACATGGTGGACTAAACGCCTCATTCATAAAAAGGTTGGTTTCTTTAATTTCTTGTGTTATTGTATTCCAAGAAATACATTTGGTAGGGGTATTAGTAAATACATAAATAGACTCATTCAATTTACATGCTGTCAGTATATTTTCTTGCTTTGAAAAGTATTGTTGTAGTTTGTTAAATAAGGAAGATTTGCCTTCTTGAATACTGATCATTTTATTGCCTATGCCTAGCCATTCATTTGGTCGACCTTGGATAAAGTGTGAAGTAAATACTCGTTGGTCTCGAACAGATTTTTCGGATATACTTTGAACTCTGTTGAAGCGTGTATAGCTAAATAGATTGCCATCTGTGCCAACTAAGAGTCTCTCTCCATCAACTTGTAGCGACCTAACACTGCCTATAGAATCCTTAGGGTTAGTTTCTTTGAAAAGTGCCGAGCTAGGTTTAAGGTGATATAAACCTTGTTGAGTACCTGCAAAAAATTGGTCTTGTTTGGCAAGATAAAAGTTGCTGTAAAAGGCATTGCCATGAGCAAACCAAGTATCATTGATTGCAGTATGGCAGAAAAAAGTATTGATAATGAAAGTGGCTTCGAGCATGCCAAATTTGAGGCTATTTATAAAAATATGACCTTGCTTATTTTCTATCAAATCATTCACCCCTTCGGAAGAAATATCTTTACCTTGATACATGATTTTTAAAGGAATTAATTGATCATGTTGAAGAATAAAACTTTTATTGTAGCCAGTGACAATAAGCTGGCCTTGAATGACATTGACGCTCATGTAATTGGCATCTTTAACAGGACTAGTGATTAATCTCCAAGTGCCCAACTTATTTTTTTCGAGCAAGCCAAGTTGATTGCATAAATAATATTGATTGCCTTGAAACTGTTTGTAGTAGAATACGTTTTCGTGTTGGTATTTTACCGGAAGAATAGGCGTGGATTTTAAGGTTTCGGAATTGATTTCATAGGCCCCTCGACTAGTATTTACTAATATAGTTTTGTGTCCAAGATAAAACATCGAGTTGATTATTTTGTCTCTCACCAATTCGGGGAATTTCTTTTTGTCAAGGATTTTATATGTATTCTTGAAGGGATTAAAAATGAGTATGCCATTTGCATAAGACCCTATCCATAAGTTTCCTTTATCATCTTCGGTGATAGAGAAAATTTGTCCACCTAACATACTACGTGCCTCACCTGATTTATGTATGAAGGGGATAAAGCGATTTCCTTGAAAGAGTGCTAGTCCAGATTCTGTGCCGCACCATATTAAACCTCTTGAATCACAGAAACTTACATAGACTAAATTATTAGGTAAGCCTTGAGTTGAATTGTATTGTTTGAGAGAGTAAGGCTGAGCCACAACGAGGCATGTATCAGCAAGGCCTATTAGGATAAGAAGTAAAAGATAAAAAGGATAGCAAAGTATAACTCTCAAAAATTTGAATTCTTTCGTTAAATATATACTTTAGTTATAAAATAAAAAAGTAGCTATGGCTGGAAAGATTAAAGTGTTGAATATTGGGGTGTTTAAACCAATTAATACTTGGTTTTTAAATGATATGAAATCGTTTAATCATTATTTTAACTTATTGCCGAACACAGAAGTTGTTACAGATTATTTTTTGTATGACGATATAAAGAGAGGCGAAATAGGGGAAGTTGAATTAGCAGAGTCTAAAAAAATGGCTAAATCATTTTTGGAATTAATAAAAGAGTTTGAAAGAAAAAATGTGAATGAGGAAGATATTGATTTGGTAATTATTTTAATTCATGGGCATGGTTCAACAGAGGATAAGCAATGGGAATTAATGCTTAAGAAGTCTAGCATTAGAAGTGTTGATATTTTTAATTCATTTAAGGGGTTAACTGAAAAATTTAGAACATTAGTTGTTCTAAATTCATGTAATGCAGAACAAGAGGATCAAAATGAGAGCTTTCCATTAACCCCAATAGACGGTGCGGTTTTTTCAAATAAGTTTAGCTTTTTGAATAAAGGTATTTTGCAAGGATATCCTAGTTTTTTTGGAGAATTAGAAATAAGAGATGTTGATTCAGAATTAAATATTAGTAAACATAAAAGCGAAGAGTCAATTGAAGTTTATTCTATGAATATTGATAATAAACGAATTAAAAAACCATTGCTAAAATTTAATTTAGCAAATAATGTTACAATTTATGAGAAAGAAATTACATTTCAGTTGTATTTTGTGTCATTGTCTAGAAATTCAGTAGATCGCGCCAATTCGTATCTTTCCTGCGGTGGTATTCTTATAAACTCATTAGCTTTAATTGATGATAAGATGAAGATTGGTGAATTATGGCATTTTATCAAAACCTTTTTAGAAAATTTGAATCCACATTATATTCCGATCCTGAGTGTTCATTCGAAATTTGTTTCAAAGGCAATTATAGAGTTTAAAGAGATGATACTTGACCTAGGATTCAGTTACAAATCGAAAAATAACTACCTAATCAATCAAGATTTTTTTGATAAGCAATTGCCTAAGAATAAATAATAATTAATGAAGAATCAGCATTATCATATTCTGAGTAGAATAAATCGAATTCAGATAATTCATGAATGTGGCCAGTTTTAGCATCATTATCTTTTGTTTTAGAAAAAGTAGTGCGATGTGGATTAGTATTTATTATCTTGGCAAGACACATTCTACCACCTGTGCCTGGTTGTTTGATAAAAATATCAATCCATTTATCTGAGTTGTGGGCCTTGAGAATATTAATTGTAAAGTCTGCTGCTCCATTCTCGGATATTGCAATTGCATGAATTTTCATTGTTTTTAATTTTTAAGGTTTATAATAATTGTTTTAATTTTTATATCTGTTAATTGCTTCGGTCCGATTGCTGACTTCTAGCTTTTTATAAATCGTACTCGCGTGTTTTTTTACTGTATCTATACTAATGGACATTTTCGTGGCTATCTCTTTATAATAGAGACCTTGTGCAAGCAAGCCTAATAACTCATTTTCCTTAGGAGTAAGTTCTTGTAATTGTTTAGTTTGAACTTGAAAGTATTGCACTACCTTTTTAGCGATGGTCGAGCTCATCGGAGCTCCGCCGTTCAATACATCACGAATGGCTTGTATAATTTGTTCGGGAGTATCTGATTTAATCAAATAACCAGAAGCGCCATTTTTTA
>JAGNOY010000116.1 GCA_017989935.1 Chitinophagaceae bacterium | reverse complement strand
TTTGATGGCAAATTAGCTCCTTGGGGTAATGTTGTCAATGGGGTTCAAAAAGTAAAACCTTATGTTGCTCAGCCTGACAATGTGAAAGATTTTTTCCGTCGCGCTAAAACTTGGGAAAATAATTTCTCTATCGGCGGTGGCAATGATAAAGGAAATTATTATGTATCTTTTAATAACTTAAGCAATCAGGGTATTGTTGAAAATTCTGGGTATAGAAGAACTGGTATCCGTTTCAATGGTGGGTCTACCATCAATGACAAATTGTCTGCTCAAGTTGGAGCAAACTATACAAAAGTAAAAGCCAGTCTTTTTGCTCAAGGTCAAGCCAATAATTCTTTCTATGATCAGATTTATCAAACACCACGTGATATTCCTATGCGTGAATTGCGAGATTTGAATGATCCTTTTAATACCTTAGAAGGATATTATGGAGCTTACACAGTGAATCCTTATTATGTGGTTGAAAACTATAAGAATGATAATAATGTAGATCGTTTAACTGGTAATATTGATTTGACATATAAACCAGTAAAATGGTTAACTATTTTAAACAGAACAACAAATGATTTTTATTCAGATCATACTACACAGTTTGAACCTAAATATAATGTTGACAGAGATGATTTTAATGTTCATCTCAAGGAACCTGGTAAATATGCAGTTTCGAATAGAATCTTTAATGAAACTAATAATGATTTAATGCTAACTATTACTCAAACTTTAGCAAAAGATTTTAGTATGAATGCATTATTGGGTCATAATGTAAGACAACAGAGAACTAAATTTGCCTATGCTGAAACTAACGGAATCGTTACCAATGGTTTTAATAATCTAGATAATACAGCCGACGGTTACAAAGCAGAGAATAATTTGCTCTTAAGAAGAATGGTAGGTTTATATGCAGATATTGGATTTAATTACAGAGATTTCTTGTTTATGAATGTCACTGGTCGTAACGATTGGTCTTCAACCTTACCACAAGGCAAAAATTCTTTTTTTTATCCTAGTGCCTCGGTGTCTTTCTTATTTTCTGAATTATTGCATAAAGAAGCTAACTTAAGTGACAAAGGATTGTCTTATGGAAAACTAAGATTCAGTGTGGCTAAAGTAGGTAATGATGCAAATGCTTATTTAACAAAACCTGTTTTTGATATCACATATTTAACAGATGGCGCAAATAATTCTGAATTAACTTTTCCGGTAAATGCAACACCAGCATTCACGCAATCTAATAATTTAGATAATGCAGTGTTGACCCCTGAATTAACAACAGCAACTGAATTTGGTACAGAATTAGGTTTCTTCGAAGATAGAATCCGTTTGGATTTTTCTGTATACAAAAATGTAAGCCGTAATCAAATTATACCTATAGACCTACCCGCTTCGTCAGGTTATTCAACAGGAGTATTTAATGCAGGTAAAATAACCAATAAAGGGATAGAATTGGCAGGAACTATCACACCAATTAGAATGAAGAATGGTTTGAAATGGGATATTTTCGGAACCTATGCCAAGAATAAAAATAATATAGATGAATTGTTTGGAGGAAACAAACAATTGAGTTTAGGTGGGTTTAATGGTATGGATGTTGTAGCAGCAGTTGGTCGATCATATGGGTCCTTCTACACAATCGGCCCAGAAAGAACCTCTGATGGTAAAATCATCTGTGATGCGAATGGAATGCCTATTTTAAGTCAATCTGCTCAACTATACGGTTCTTATAATCCAGATTGGATAGCAAGTATTGGTTCTGACTTAAGTTATAAAGGTTTTAAGCTACATTTCTTATTCTTCCACAAACATGGAGGATATTACTACTCTAGATTAAAAAATATCATGGAATTTGTAGGATCTTCATCTTCAACTGAATACAATGATCGTCAAGATTTCGTGGTACCTAATTCAGTGCAAGAAGTTTCTCCTGGAGTTTATGCAACTAACACGACTAAAGTAGGTGCTGAATTATTCTGGACTGAGCAATCTAATAATGAAATAAATATTTTACCAGCTACTTTCACTAAGTTGAGAGAAGCATCATTAAGCTATAGCCTTCCAAAAAGATGGATGAAAAAATCGCCATTTGGTATGGTTGAAGTGGGTGTTTATGGAAATAATTTGTTGTTATGGGTGTCTAAGAAAAAGAACGAATTCGGTCAACGCATGAACACATTCTCAGATCCTGAAATCAATGGATTTGGTACTGGTAATGTTCAAGGTATTGAATTCGGCACTGTGCCTTCTTTGAGAAATTATGGTGTAAACTTAAAAATCACATTCTAACAAAAATTAAATTAAAATACAATGAAAGTATCTAATATAAGTAAATTGGCAATCGTGCTCGCTGGCGTATTGTCTTTGAACACCTCTTGTAAAAAATGGTTGGATGTAAATGATGATCCAAACAAATTATCACAAGATCAAGCGACTTTAGCTTTGACACTCCCAAGTGCAGAATACACGATTGCTTATGTTGTAGGCAATACGTATGCAGAAATAGGTGGATTTTTATCACAGTACTATACGCAACTACCTTCTGGTACGCAATACTATGATTTTGATCGTTATGCTTTTAATGGTTCTGATGCTGATAGAGAATGGAGTCAATTATATGCAGGGGCTTTAAAGGATTTGAATTTTATTGTAGATAAAGGTGCTGCAAACGGAGACTCAAATTACGTAGCAGCTGCAAAAATTCTTCAAGCTTACACTTTCCAATTAGTAACTGATGTTCATGGGGATATCCCGTTTTCAGAAGCATTATTGGCACAATCAGGTAATATTTCACCTAAGTATGATGCACAAAGTGCAGTATACGATGGATGTTTAGTGTTATTGAATGATGCCTTGAAATGGATTAGCCCTGAAAGTATCAAACATCCTGCAAGTGATGATGTTATTTTTGGAGGTGATATGGCGCTTTGGCTGAAGTTTGCTAATACCTTAAAATTGAAATTAGCAGTTAGACAATCAGCTATCAGACCTACAGTAACTGCTGAAATTATGGCTTCCTTAGCCACAGCAGATTTCTTAGAGGTCGATGAGAATACATTAATTAATTTTTATACTTCTAGAGGTGATCAAAATCCATTATATGCTAGAATTCAAGGAGTTGGTGTTGATAATAATGTGGCTTCTAAATCAATTGCTGATTCATTAAATTCATGGGGTGACCCTCGTGCGGCTGCATTTTTTGATGAGGAATCATTTGGTGCTGGCGGAATTAATGGCATTGCTCAAGGTGCTGCAGCCGAAAATCCAGGCTCATTCCCTGCAAATACGCCGAATTCTACTATGTCTGCTCAAATTTTAGGACCTGCTGTTCCAGTAATTTTAATGTCTAATTGGGAAGCAAAATTCCTTCAAGCTGAGGCTAAAGCTAAAGGTTGGATGACTGGTGCAACAACAGCTCAAGAAGATTATGAAGAAGCCATAGTGAATAATATGTCCTATTTTGGTATTGATACAACAGGATTAAATTTGTTTGGTGCAGCCCCGTATATGTGGGAAACTTTACCTGCTGATCAAGCTAGACAAATCGCTGTTCAAAAATGGGTTTCCATGTGTGGTACACAAAGCATGGAAGCTTGGGCTGAATTACGTAGAACAGGATATCCTGTATTACCTACATCCTTAGCTTCTCAATTAGGTGTTGGTTTATTTCCTCAACGCATCCCTTATCCAACTGGAGAAGTAACTGCAAATCCTAATTTTCCTGGTCAAAAAACTATCACTCTGAGAATGTGGTGGGATCTTCTTTAATTGTTGAACACAAAAAATATTTAATATGAAAAAAATTATGATATATATGTTGGCTTTAGCTCCTTTTTACTTCGTAGCATGTAAAAAGAACTATACAACAGACAATGTAACTGAAAAAATTGTCGAACCACACTATCCAACAATTACCCTTACAGGTAAACAATACTATAGTATTAATGTGAATGGTGCATTGCCTACAATTGGCGCAACTGCGTATGATTCTTCAACGAAAGAAGTTTGCCCAATATCTTTAGATGCTTCTGGTTTAGATAACTCTACACCTGGATTATACGCAGTGCCTATTAGCTCAATTAATGGAGATGGCTATACCATTTCTAAAAATGCTTTTGTGGCTGTAACGAATATTACACCTGATTGGGATCTTTCTGGTGAATATGCTCGTTCGGCTAACGGATATGTAGTAACTGTTGAAAAAGTAGATAACGGACTTTACTCAACGAATAATTTCTTCGGTGGCGCTGGCCTTGATGGAGCCTATGCATATTTCGTGCAAGTGGATGATAGCACCATGTTGATGCCTGATCAACCGACAGATTATGGTTTGTTGATGACTGCTGATCATGCATTATCTACAGCACCTGCGGATACTTTCTTCGCTTATAGTATTCAAGGTGGTAATATTACGAGTAATAAAGCTATCAGGAAGTTTGTGAAGCAATAAATGGTTTGAATATCTTTAAATTAAGTCAGCTTCGGCTGACTTTTTTTTGTTCTGAAAAGTTATAATACTTACCTTCGCGCCCTTAAATCTTATTTATTCACCCGTTTGAATAACTAGCAAATCGTTCAGTATTCAAACATAAAAAACAAAAAATGGAAGAAACAACATTGTTAAACCAAAACCTTTCTGCTGGTCAAGCAGGTAGCCACGACGATTTTGATTGGAGCGTGGACAAACGTAATGTCTCTATTTACAACGAAAGTGATCGTGCAGCAGCCGATAAGAAGTACGATGAGACATTTAAAGCAGTTAATGATAACGAAATGGTTCATGGAACTATCGTAGGATTAACTAAAACTGATGTAGTCGTAAATATCGGATACAAAAGTGATGGTCTAATTTCTTTAAACGAATTTAGAGATCTTGCTGAAGTGAAAGTGGGCGATGAAATTGAAGTGTTGATTGTTGAGAAGGAAGATCGTGAAGGCCATCTTCATTTAAGTCGCAAATTAGCTCGTCAACAACGTGCTTGGGAAAGAATTGTGGAGTTGTACAAAACAGGTGAAATCGTAACTGGTCATGTAACTTCAAAAACTAAAGGTGGATTAATTGTTGATCTATTCGGAATGGAAACATTCTTGCCTGGATCTCAAATTGATGTAAAACCTGTTACTGACTATGATCAATTTGTGAATAAGACCATGGAATTTAAAGTGGTTAAGATTAATGAAGTGATTCGCAATGCGGTTGTTTCACACAAAGCCTTAATCGAAAGTGATATAGAAGCACAACGTACTGAAATTATTTCTAAATTAGAAAAAGGTCAAGTATTAGAAGGTACAATCAAAAATGTAACTGACTTTGGTGCCTTTATTGATTTAGGCGGTTTAGACGGTCTATTATATATCACTGATATTTCATGGGGCCGTATTAATCATCCTAGTGAAGTGTTACAAAATGGTCAAAAACTAAATGTAGCGGTGCTTGATTTCGATGATGAGAAAAAACGTATATCTTTAGGTCTTAAGCAATTAACTCCTCATCCTTGGGATACTTTACCAGATACAATTGCAGAAGGTAATAAGATCAAAGGTAAGGTTGTGAATATTGAAGATTATGGTGCATTCCTTGAGATTGAACCAGGTATCGAAGGATTGGTTCACGTGTCTGAAATTACATGGAGCAATCAACCTATCAATGCCAAAGAATTCTTTAAAATGGGCGATGAGCATGAAGCTATGATCGTTTCTATTGATAAGGACGAAAGAAAAATGAGTTTCTCTATTAAGAAAATGACTCAAGATCCTTGGGATGAAATCGAAAGCAAATATGCTGTAGGTTCTCAGCACACAGGTGTAGTGAAAAATTTAACTCCATATGGTGTATTCGTTGAGCTTGAATCTGGCATTGGTGGAATGATACATATCTCTGATTTAAGTTGGGTTAAGCGTTTCAATCATCCTAGCGACTTTACTAAAGTAGGTGAAAATTTACAAGTGATTGTGCTTGGTGTAGATAAAGAAACACGTAAATTATCTTTAGGTCACAAGCAAATCGAAGAAGATCCTTGGAATACTTTTGAATCTGTATTCCCAATTGGTTCTAAGCATGATGGTGTGATGATTCGCAAAGAAGAAAAAGGCGGCATCATTCAATTGCAATATGGTTTAGAAGCCTTTGCCCCTACACGTCATTTGAAAAAGCAAGATGAAAAAATGATTGCTGTTGACGAAACGAACGAATTTATTATTTTAGAATTCGATCGTAACGAAAAGCGTATCATGGTTTCTCATTCAAAAGTATGGGAGCAAGTGATTGAAGAAGAGAAAGAAGGTGCTCGTAAAGAAGCACAAACTGATAACGACAACACCAAGAAAGCTGTGAAAAATTTACAGTCTAAGGTTGAGAAAGCTACACTTGGAGATATCGGTGCTTTAGCAGATTTGAAAAAGAAAATGGAAGGAAATCAATAATTGAATTTCATCAATATTTTAAAAGCCACGTTAAAAGCGTGGCTTTTTTTATTGAAGAAATGCGCCTAGTTTTTTTTCGATTATTCCTACGAAGTCCCTAGCGGCAAGGATTGCAGCGAAAAGCCCGGATGCCGAGAGGCTATACCATATTTGAATGTTAGTTGACTCATAAAAGCCGATTCGGAAGAGTATCCATGTAAATAAAAATGGTCTTAGTTTAGTAAGTGGTCATTGAGCCACATTTATTAATTACACTAAAAACTAAGACCATGACAAAGCTAAAAGAAAAAGTTGATTTTACAGGACGGACCA
>JAGNOY010000115.1 GCA_017989935.1 Chitinophagaceae bacterium | reverse complement strand
AATCTTAAAAACGATGAAGTAGAATTATTTGATGAAGTAGACGATATGAGCGAAGCAGAATTACAAAATGAAATGCTCTCCTTGGTAAGTCAAGCTGCGGCATTTTATGATCGAGAAATGCAACGCTACGAAGAGTAAATGATTTTTTTGGGCGCACCCAGAGGGCCAGGCCTTTGTTCCAAGTCCGCCCACGCCAAAGCCCGTGGTGCGGGCTTTCCACGACAGTCCTTTGCGCATACTCGCTTCGAAAGCATGTGCAGATTTAATGGTGTGTGAGCTGACGCAAATTATATGTAAATCGGTTTCACAAAATTAAGACAAACAAATCTTTCCGAATTAATCTGTGAGTTTACTTCAAGCAATTTTTGAAATAACTTTTCTATCGCACGGCTATGACTATCCGCTAAACTACCTTTTACAGCTAATGAACACAGATGGCATCTATCTAATACCAACATACTGTAAAGAGATCTTCATGGAAGAGATGGCCTAAGATTCGAGGCAGCTAAAAATATTGAAATCGAAGCCAGACTTTTATCCGATGTTTGAGCACAAACGAATGTTGCTATATGAAGAAAAACATTAAGTGCGAGTTTGGATAAAAGTGGCGTAGATGAGATTATTTTTATGCCAAGAATCTTCAGCCTAGACTTTTTGCTCAACTTTTGCGTCATGGCAAAAGTGGAAAAACATTAGGGTATCTTTACGGATAATCATACGCACGGCTATTTCAATGTTTGTCACTTACAAGTAAGTCTATCTTTATGCAACTAAGAGAGCATCAGCAATGTTCATTTAAGCCTCTACATGAGACCAATTTTCGCCTCGCTTAATTCGCAACATTTGAGTTTCAGTAACTTTAAATGATTTTGCCAATGTACGTAACGAAACTCCTTCATTCATTCTTCTTTTAATCAACTTTACCTTGGTAGAATTTAATTTATACACTTTAGAGTTCTCAAAATGTTTACCAATGCGATCCTTTCGTGCTTGTATCACAAACGGACTTTTTTCTCTATGTATTAAATGTTCTTTGTGTGTAAACCATTTCAAGTTTGAGAAATGGTTATTTTCTTTATTGAAATCTAAATGCCCCACAATTGTATGATGCGGAGAAGGCCTCTTTATAAAATATTCAGCTACTAAACGATGAACCAAATAGGCCACATGGTTAGTTCTTTCTTTTTCAATTTTCTTGTATTCTGTTTGATATTTTTTTCGAACTACATCTAATAATTCTTCTTGCTGTTTTATTTTTTTGCCTAAATCAGTATACGCTTTATCCTTGTTTTTTTTGGCTTGGTATTGAGTACGGAGTTTTCCTACTTGCCTCACAAGCATGGCAATTTGAGCACGCATATAATCAATTCGTTGTTGAGCCTTTTCATCTCTTTCACTATAAAGCTTTAAACGAATTATTTTATACCCATCCACCAGACCACCTTGTAGTATCCTCCCATCACCTTGGCTAGAATAACTTTTAACCCTACCAAAATTAGAAATTTCTATCCTTAAATTCGTGGTGTTATCCACGCTAAATTTTACCTTCTTCCAACTTTCTCCGATAAATGTTTTTGACATCATGTTTACCTGCTATTTAATCGAAATTCTACAAAATTAAAATACAATCAAATCAAAGGTGTTTGGTTTTTTACTTAAAATGATTTATTGAAACAAGCTTCAAAGATATTGTAAAACAAGCATTTATACAACAAAAATACTACTTGACTTAGTACGCAATTAGTCTAGAAAAATTATTTAATTAAACTTAGGTCTCCTTGTTTACTATATGTTTTACCATCAAACAAACAAGTATATCTTAATAAATAAAAATAGGTCCCAGGTTCTGCCCAACCCTTTCCATCAGTACCATCCCATATTCCTCTTTGATCTCGCGTTCGCCAAACTTTTTGCCCCCACCGATTAAATACGGCAAATTCTTTGAGTATCATTCCGGTGCTACTCACTAATTTAAATTCATCATTTACACCATCACCATTGGGGGTAAAAGCCGAAGGAATAAATATATTCTCACAACAATTTCCTGGTTGTATATACACAGTATCCTTTATTTCACATCCCACCGCATCTGTAATATCTACAAAATACCATCCATAATAAAGTTCATTAATTTTCGCACTCGTTTGAGTAGGCCGAGTAGACCATAGATAAGTATAAGGCGCAACCCCGCCACTGACAAGTACTTCAGCTTCCCCTTCATATCCTTTTCCCCAACAAGGTAAATCCTTCTGCGTCATTTGGCTTCGAAATAAATTAGGTGTTACAAACACATTTATGGTAGTATCTCTTTTGCAATTGTTTTCATTACTGACAGTCACAGTGTACTGACCTTGACTAAGTCCATCAAATATACCATTTGAACTTACTTTTAATCCAGGTCTTAAGGTAAAAATGGCTGGCTCAAAATTTGTGCTTGCTCGCACTATGCCATTATCTTTATCGCAAAAGGCATTTTCTGAACTGATAGCAGTGAAATTAATTGGCAAGGGTTCTTCTATGTTGGCATTTATAGTATCTGCACATCCTTTATTATCCTTAACAATGATTTCATACATGCCTTTCCCTAAATTTTTAAATAGCCCATTATTCTGAATTACTCCTCCCGGATTTAATGTATAGATAAAATTTCCACTTGCGGGATTCGTACTTAACTCAATGCTTCCATTTACCTCACCAAAACATTGAATGTCTTTTAAGGTAGTTATGTTTAATTCAGGTTTTATGGCCTGATTCACAGTAATGCTACTTTGATAGGTACACCCCATCCCATCTTTTAAAAAAAAGGTATAAGTCCCTGCGCTTAGTCCACTAAACAAATTCGTACCGAAGTAATTTACATTATCTAACGAATACTTTACATCTCCATTACCACTATTAGCAGTAATCACAATTCCACCATCATTTCCAGGCAAGCACGACTCTTCTGTACTTTGCACACTCACAGTATATGGGTCATTCACAACAATGGTAAAAGCAATTGTCTGTTTGCTTGATAATGGACAACCATCATCTTGAAACGTAGCAAAAAAAGTATAATTTCCAGGTAGTAAAGGTTGTGGTACAGTCCAACTAAAATTAATCACAGGCGACGAAGTATTATTACCTACAATATTCGCTACAGCATTTTGCGGTAAGCCTGTTAAACTCACTTGAATATTTTGTCCATCTGGATCACTCACAGGGATATCAAAATTAAGTTGGGTGGTAGAATTACAAATCACCAATTGATTCAATGCATCAATTTGACCTGTATTGAAATTAGCAATATTTCCCGTAGGCGATTGATTGTTACAATTATTCAACACGAGTATGGTCATTTCTCTCATGGTAGAACCAACTACAGCGCCCCCTCTTGTTTCTGTAACTTTATTTACAACCAAGGAATTTTGAATGGCATTTGGGGTAAAACTCATTTGTCCATTGTTACCATTAAATACAAAAGTGCCAGCTGCTGTGGCGAGAGGCTCATCATAGGTATATGGGAATGTATATGTTACATTTCCAGTCGACGTTAAACCTGGGATTAATGAAAAACTTAACACATCACCGTCTGGATCAATGGCTCCTTGATTATATTGTTGAGGAGAATTGATACACATAAAAGGCGTAGGAATTGAAGTAAATATTGAACAATTATTAGGTCCTGATACATTATTTAAGGTAGCTACTAATTGCATGATGGATGAATTAGCACCTTGTACAATATTTGTAATGGCCCCACTTCTTCCGGCTGCAGAGGTTCCTCCTAAATTACCATCAAATATAAATTGCCAATCTGCCGATGGGCCACTTAAAGTGACTTGCCCCTTAAACTCGAATTTAGCCACTCCTGGCAAGGTCCCTCCTTTGCAAGCAGTGTTATTTACTTCAGACGGGCAAACAGGTGTTACTTCTAAACCAAAAATAGCACCGGGGCTTAGATTAATGGCAGTGAAAGCACTTGTGCCATTATAAACCCCTATTTTAGGAACTGCAGAAGGTAAAGAAGGAAATGAATTGCCACTGCAATCTCCGTATAAAACTAAGGTGATTTCATAAGTATTGCCCGTTATATGGGTGTATCCTAATTCACCTCCAAATATATGCGAAGACTTAGCTTGAAAAAATAAGAAGATATTGAATAGAAAAAATAAAATGATAGCTTTTTTCATGAATAGAATTGGCTGTCAAAAATACTTCATGTCAACCCAACCAAACATATTGATTCTCGATTTAACATAATTAACACGACAAACAAGCTAAAAAGTTTCTCAAATAAATCATAGATGAGCTAAGTTTTGAGAAAAGTGTGCCATATTCATTGGTATGAATAATGAAAAACAATCCATAATATTTGATTTTCAAGAATTTAGATTTAAATTTAATCTCTGTTAACTTAGTTTTTTTTAAAATTGATCAACATAAACCTTTTCTATTTGTTCTACTTTGATTAAAAATACTGATCAAGGTATCTTAACCCTACTCCACTTCGTTCAAATTTCGAAGTATTGAAAAGTCAAAAATAATCCTACAACAATCTGAACCAACCTAATAATTATGATGGTTCAACCGCTTAAATATTTTATCTGAAGGCCCATAGAGTCTGATTAAAAGCAATAATCAAATTCTTTTGAGTTGAAGAGAATTTATTAAATATAACATTCTATAACAACCTAAATTTCTCATGCATGAAAAAAATGTACAACCTAATTTTTAAAACCTCTTTGTTGTTCCTATTCATAGTGAACTCATCAGATTCGTATGCTCAATACAATCCTACATTTTTCAAAGAAGTGACCTTTACTGAGCCTTCCGGGAGTGCTCAAACCAACTACCAGTTGATGTTGGAATTAGACACTCAAACACCCATCCTAGGAAATCAAATGAACAGCCTTGGAAATGATATACGATTCAGCACATCAAAATGTGCTCCCTTTAATTTTTTAGACTACTACATCGAATCGGGTATCAATACAACATCAACTTTGATTTGGATTCGCATTCCAACCATAGCAGCTACGGCAACAGAAACCATTTATCTTTTTTATGGGGATGTTTCAGCAACTGCCTCTTCAAATTTCGCCGCCACTTTTCCAAATGTATTATTTACGGGCGGTAATAATTTAACACTTACGGGAACCCAAAATTACGATTGGATTGAAGTAGAGGCTGATGATACCATTTTTGCTACAGCAGGTGCTTCTCTGACCTTACAGGCAGATCGTATTAAAATTGATGCTACAGGTAGTTGCGTAAATGGTGTTGGAAAAGGGTTTCAATCTAATCCAATTAACACCAATGGAAATGGCCCTGGCGCTGGAACAACTTCTACGAATAGTGGTTGTGGTGGAGGATCTTACGCAGGTGTGGGTGGTACTGGAGGCTTAGATGCAGGTGACACACCAGGTGTAGGTGGTGCTAGCTATGGAACTAGCAATGGTACAGACTTTGATATGGGTTCAAGTGGAGGCTCAGGCACAGGGATCTCTGTGGGTGGTGCAGGCGGCGGAGCCATCAAGTTGGAAGCAATGTTGCTTAGTATAAATGGAACAGTTGACGTGAGTGGGGGCGTAGTGAATAGCGACGGCACTGGTCGTGGTGCTGGCGGTGGCGCAGGTGGCTGCGTTTACATACAGGCAGTAAAATTACTCGGAAATGGAAATGTGGTGGCGAATGGTAGCAATGGCGCTACAGGAACAAGCACAGCGAATGATAGCGGTGGTGGTGGTGGTGGTGGTCGTATTAAGTTTAATTCTTTAAATGTCGCTACATTAACGACTTCGGTAACAGGTGGAACTGGCGGCCCATTTGGAACTGCAGCCCCTGGACAACCGGGCGGTGTGGGTAGTACAAATTCTAATACGATTACTTATAATGCACCTACCCTATCTGCAGAAAATGCTTATTACTATTTATCAGCGACAGTGAGCCCAAGCGCTAGTGTGTGTTCTGGATCTTCAATTACTTTAACAGGAAGCGGATTAGGACTTGGTGCCACATATACCTGGACTGATGGAACTCAAACTCCTGCAGATGCTACTGCATTTGTGCCTGCTTCGAGTAGTACTTATACTGTTACTGGTACAGATGCCAATACTTGTGTAAGTACCTCAACTATTGCAATTTCTTTAATTTCACTTCCAACAGTCACTGCTTCAGCCTCTCCTTCAACTACTGTAAATGATAATACATTGCTTACGCTAAGCGGAGGTGGAGCAACATCTTATACTTGGAGTGGACCAGTTGCAGTTACCGACAATACGCCTTTCACTGCTACTTTAGCCTCAAGCGGAACCTATACGGTAACTGGTACTTCGTCGGGATGTTCATCTACTGCAACGATCACAATCAATGTAGTGAATCCAACGTTCTCAGTAAACTCATTGGTATGGGGTGCTAGTCCTTTTCAAGATTCATTATGGTCTGTGGATACCTTAAATGGTTGGGCTGTGGTCGATAGACTTGGACCTTCATTAGCTGGTTTTACCATTACAGGTATAAATAGCTTGGCTTTTGACCCTTGTGAATTTAAAACTTATGCCATATTAAAACTTTCTGGTTTTACAACCCGTCATTTAGCAACTATAGATTTGCCTACTGGTGTTTGTACACTTGTAGGTGATCTAGGAGATAAATTTTCTTCACTTACCTTTAGAAAAGACGGTCAGCTCTTTGGGGTTACAGGTAATGGAGCAACTATTCCTGAAACCATGTACACCATAGATAAAACCACCGCAGTGCCTAC
>JAGNOY010000114.1 GCA_017989935.1 Chitinophagaceae bacterium | reverse complement strand
TCAAGCCATTAGATGTAGAAAGGTATAATAATTTAGCCATTGAAAGGAGGGTAAAGGCATTAGAAAAAAATGCAAAAAGCCTAGGCTACTCTCTTCAGATGCTGTAAGTTACTTAAGAGGCAAAAGTTGAAAAGAAAGTGTGTAACTCTAAAGACAATTACATGACTTTTAATATGGATCAACATCCAATACCACTCTCACATTACTGAAATTTTTTGTAGTCGCTAACTGTTGAATTTTTTCTTTTAGCGCTTTCTTGACTTGTGCAAGTTTATCAGAATCACGATTTATTTTAAGTAGTATTTCTCTTAAAAATTGATTTCGAATTCTAGATACTGGTGGATCAGCAGGTCCGAATAATGCTGCATGAGGCAAATTTTTTAATTCTTCAGCTAAGGCAATTGAAGCTGCCATCACCACTTCTTGTTTTTGATGTTTTAAGGTTATTTTTATTAATCTAGTAAAAGGCGGATATTGATAAGTATTTCGCTCGCTCAATTCTGTTTGATAAAATGATAAATAATCATGCGCTTGCACATTCAGGATAGTTGGGTGATTGGTTTTAAACAACTGAATAATCACTTGACCTTCATCTTCTTTTCTGCCTGCTCTGCCGCTGACTTGTTCTAGTAATTGAAAAAATCTTTCATTGGTTCTGAAGTCGGGATAAGAAAGTAAGCCGTCTGCGCTTAATACACCAACTAAATTTACGTGTTCAAAATCCAGACCTTTCACCACCATTTGTGTACCTACTAAAATATCAATTTCACCTTGCTCAAATTGCCTAATGATTTCTTGATGCCTGTTTTTATTTTTCATTGCATCCCAGTCAAAACGTTGTATGCGCGCATGGGGGAAGATCTGTCTGATTTCTTCTTCAATTTTTTCAGTACCATAACTTTTAGCCATCATTTTTGTATGTCCACATGCCCCACAAATTTTGATGTTTGGAGATTTAGTGCCGCAATAATGACAATGAAGTTTATCGCTTTCTTTATGATAAGTTAAGGATACATCGCAATACTTACAATGAGGAACCCAACCGCAAAGATTACATTGAATGAAGGGTGAATAGCCTCTTCTGTTTTGAAAAAGAATGACTTGTTTCTTCTGTTGGATGGTTTTTTGAATTGCATCAATCAGGATTTGTGAAAATATGCCTTGTTGTTTTTTTAGTAAAATTTCTTGTTTGGTATCCACTAATTGTATGGCAGGTAAGCCAGCTAATCCGTATCTCGAGTTTAATTCAACTAATTGGTATTTACCTTGTTC
Source organism: Chitinophagaceae bacterium (assembly GCA_017989935.1). Taxonomy (GTDB): domain Bacteria; phylum Bacteroidota; class Bacteroidia; order Chitinophagales; family Chitinophagaceae; genus OLB11. Next base: position 5,477 of record JAGNOY010000114.1, on the reverse strand, counting down.
GGCATTGTAGTATGATTCTATAGAAGGAGTAGCAGAACCTAGAATGATAAAGGCTTGATTTTGCAAAGCCAAATAAATTGCTGTATCTCTTGCCTGATAACGTGGCGATAAATCTTGTTGTTTATAGGAAGCATCATGTTCTTCATCTACGATTACTAATCCTAAATTCACGAAAGGTAGCAGTAATGCAGATCGAGCGCCAATAATAATTTTGTATTCACCTTGGCGCATTTTATTCCAAATTTCAACCCTTTCATTGTTGCTGTATCTAGAATGATACATACCTACTTGTTCGCCAAATACTGCGCGTAATTTTCTTACAATCTGAGTGGTTAATGCAATTTCTGGGAGCAAGTAAAGTGCAGTTTTACCTTGAGCCAAACAATCTTCGATGCATTTGAAATAGATATGCGTTTTGCCACTACCCGTGATTCCTTTGAGTAAAATTGGTTTCTTGTTTGCAAACCCTTGTTGAATTTGCTCATAAGCAATTTGTTGTGCTGGAGATAAAGCGTAATGAATGGGTTCAACAGGTGCTTCGAATCTGACTCGATCCACATCCATTTTTTTTATTTGAAAAATTTGTTTGTCAACGAGAGCTTTCAATTGTGCTGAGGTTGATTGTGCTTCTTGCAGTAATTCCTTTTGAGAAATCACCTGTCGACTTCTTTCGATATGCAGATAAGTCATCAATAACTGGAGTTGCTTGGGGGCCTTTTCTAATTTGTCGAAAAGTAATTTTAGGGCCTCTTCATCTTTATAAGCTGGAAGCATGAAGACAAAGTTTTCCTGTCGGGATTTATAATTGTCTTGTAAATTTTCGTACACTTCAATTAAACCTTTTTCTAATAATGAATTGATGACTTTCCATGCAGATTGATCTTGCACAATTTGTGCAACTTCGTTCATGGTTAAATCGATATTTTTTGTGTTCATTAATTATAAGGCTTTCAGAAAAAAAACTGCTTGCGATCAAAGATATTGATGAAAAGTTTGATAAGTTTTCTTTCTCAATAAATAATATACACATAGGGCAAGTAAGCAAGCCAATACAATAATTTTCCAACTTACATAAAGACTCAATGTAAGATGATACGTTTGAAGAAATTGTGCAAATAACACTTGAACGAAACTTGTGATGATAAGGGTAATGATCACAAAAATGACGACTTGTTTAATGACAGGTTTGATAAAATAGCCCTGAATGGCTTTGGGAGAATAGCCTAATAAAAGTAAAATATTAATTTCATTGGCGGCTTCGCTCACTTGAATTCGTATGCTTTGATAAACTTGAATAAAGGATAAAGTAAGAATAAATAAACCCATGAAGGCTAAACTGCTAAACACCATTTTCAACATGAATTGTAAGTTGTCGAAGCTATTTTTTTCTTGATTTGTAGTTAATTGATGTTGTTCGAGGTATTTCAATAATTCAGCCTTTTGAGAGGGATTATGTTGCACAATAAGTCGGGAAGGTCTGGGAGATTGTGTTTGTCCATATTGTTGATTTGCATAATTCATAAATTCATTTGGAACAAGGATAGATGAATATCGTTTAGTGAAACCTGCAATGACAGCTTGGAATTGTTCTTGTTTGTCACGGTTATAAATGGTAATTTGAAAGGGGATTTGCTGCATGGTTTCTTCGCTCATTTGAGGAAGGTGTTGACTTAAAGCAAACCCGAAATTGTATAGATTTAAAAAATCTTGCGACAACATAATAGGCAAAGTTTGATCTCCTTGATGCCAATGCCAATTCTTGGGTTGAATATCTAGGAATGAATCTGGCACAGCTTCGAAAAATAGCTGAGTAGAGAAGGCCAAGTTGCCGCCTGTTTGCGCCATAATGCTATATTGATTTGATACAATACTATCTATGGCTTGAACAAATGGTTGATTTTTTAAATCGTTTATTTCTGTTTGATTAAAAACTGTGAGTGCAGCATTGCCCATCATGCTGTTGTTAATTTTTTTATTAACGACTACATAATTTGCTTGAGCCTCATTTGTTTCATGATAAAGTAATTGATTGGCATTGAGATAAAATTGAAAGGTTATAAAAAGAATACAAAAACCAAGAAGCCATGCTAGACTCCGAAATATTTTTTCGACAAAAGATGCGTGATGTAAAATTCTTTGAAGTAAGCTTTTCATTACAAACTAAATATTTGATTGTAAGGAAATGGCGAATGTGGTTCAAGATCAGCACTAATTAAAGTGGCTTTTCGTGACTGAACTTCTTCGAGAATGAGTTCGCTTGCTAAGCGAATATTATTTTCATCTAAATGACTAAATGCTTCGTCGAGGAGAAGGCATTCGAAGGGTTGCATGAGTGCGCGGATAATGGCCACTCTTTGTCGTTCTCCGTAAGAAAGCGTATTTGTTTTTTTTTGGATGATATGGTCGATACAAAGTCTATTGGCCATTTCCATGATTTTTTCTGTAGGATGATGTGGGCATAAAATTCTCTTGATTTCTATATTTTCAAAGGCAGTGATATTAGGCATTAATTTAAGATCTTGAAACACAATACTGAGTTGATTTGTTCTACGAGCAGACCAATCTTCCAGAGAAATATTTTTTACCGAGGATTCTTGAATTAAATAATCGCCAGCGTAAGCCCGATTGATTCCGTATAATAATTGGATTAAACTTGATTTGCCTTTACCAGAAGGGGCTACGATGTGGTAAATCTTGCCTGATTCAAAGATGCAATCATTGGCCCAAATTTCTGATGAGCTTGATTTGATATAATCAACTTGAATTTTATTTAATTCGATATTCATTCTTAATGGCTAAGGTATAGAAAAACTACAAGAATGGTAAACATGCTTTATCATTGAATCGCTGCTTGCGTGAGGGATAGAAGTGGAAAGCCCGCATCCCGAGAGGCTTAGCGAAATTTGAATATTGATAAACAGATTATAGCCAATTCGGGAGCGGACTTGCAACGGATAGCCCGGTTTCGTTGGGCTGTCTGTACACTTTCGGTGAGGAAAATGTCAGTCAGCACAACGAAACACGCCCTATTTTTTATGAAATCTTAAACCTGCATATATGGTTCTTCCCATGGTTGGTCCCCAAATAAGTGAAGCATCAAAATAAGCGCCGAAAGGATTTTGGCCTTCGATGATAGGATTTTGTTGCATGTAATTAGTGATATTCTCCAGTCCTGAATAGACTTCGAGATTTGCCCAAGATTTTGACACTTGAGCATTCATTGTTATAAACGAAGGAGATTGTAGCGGTCGCTGTAAGCTGATAGGATTGTAGGCTGTAGAAGGAATTCGTTTAGCGCCTGTCCAAGAACAGGTATAATCGAAAGCCCATTTATTGCGGGTCGTATAGGCGATGTTGATGAAAGCGCGATGCTTGGCATTGAGTGGTTTCTGCTTTAAAGTATTTTCGTAGGTAGTTTGGATATTATGATAGCGATAGGCTAATCGAATATCAAATTTTCGAATTAGTTCATAATCTAGTTGTACTTGAAAACTATGTGCGTAGGAAGTGGAAGTAGAATTATAAAATTTAACGAATTGAGATTCTTCCCAGTCGACAATGACCTGATTGAAAAAATGCGTGTAATAGTAATCCATAGAAATTGTGCCCGGACGGTAATTTGCCGTGAATTTATAGGTGCCATTGATGCCCATATTGATGGCTTTTTCGGGTTGGAGTTGATACATGCCATCCTTTTGAGCAGGCATAATGAGCATGGTTCTGTTCGAAGAAAACATGCCTAGATTTTCTGAAAAAATGCTTGCTGTACGATATGCTTTTCCGATGGAAGCTCTGAAAGCTAATTTTTCTGTGGGCGCATATCTAAGGTGAAAACGTGGTGTAAAGAAAATCCCATATAAGTTGTGGTAATCGACTCTGACCCCTGCGAGCAAATTTACTTTTTTAGAAAAGGTGTGTGCGTATTCGCCATAGATACCTGCAGTATTTTCTGTTTGTGTATATTTATCTTGAATCACCAATTCGTCGCGATCAAGGTGACTTAAGGTGGCGCCAAACTTGATAATGTGGTTGGTATTTTGGATAATACTTTGGAAGATATAGTTGGCGTATAAGGTGTTTTCGTTGGCGTTATAAATCTTTCTTCCAAACTTAGCATCTTGTTTGTGATGGGAAACATTTAATTGGAGGCCCATACTTTTCCAAGGTTTTTGTTCATATACTTTTCCGATTTTGCTCCAGGCGTCTATACGTTGGGTGTTGAATTTCATGCCCCAAAATTGACTCTGTAAAGGATCTTCTTGGTTTTTGAAATCAAGGCTGCCTCCTGTGTTGTCTGTATAATTATATTTTAAACCAAGTTGAAGTTCTTGCCCTTTTTTGCCGAACCACATCCAACGGTTGGCAGCGATGATTGAATTTCCTAAGGGTTGATCGGTAAAGCCATCTTTGTTTTGATCTGTTTTTAGCCATTGCGATTTAGCATGAAAAAAGAGGTTGGTGTACATTTTTTCTTTAGGTTCAAAGGCAAAGTATGCATTGGCTTCGCTTCGGCCTTGTGCACTTTGATACAGATTATAATATTGTTTATCACCTTCCATAGGTTTGCGCCATTCGACATTGATTTGTCCAGCGAGTCCTTCATACCCATTAACTACACTTCCCGTGCCTTTACTCAATTGCATACCTTCAATCCAAGTGCCTGGGGTAAAGGTTAGTCCAGTGATACTAGCTAATCCGCGAACTTCAGGAATATTTTCTCGTGTGATTAAAGTATATGGCCCAGCTAATCCTAGCAACTGAATTTGTTTAAAGCCTGTGACAGCATCTGAGAACGAGACATCTACACTTGGGGTCGTTTCGAAACTTTCGCTCAGATTGCAACAAGCTGCCTTGAGTAATTCTTTCGAACTGATGAATTCGGTTTTTTGCATGGTGAGCAGACTGATTTCGGTAGGGGCCCGTCGTTTGGTGATTTTGATGTCCTTGAATTTTTGGATATAAGGATATATGATACTGATTTCTTTAGTTAAGTCGGTTAATGCAATCGTGTCATTTCCAAAATATTCGGTAATGACCACTATGCGTTTAGCGGTATCAGGAATGGTTAAAGAAAATTTTCCTTCTTTATCTGAGAAAGTAAATAACCTTTTTGAATAAAGGATTTTAGCTCCTGAAATAGCTTGTTCAGTATTAAGTTTTGTTTTTTCAGACACGATGCCATGAAGATTCACACTATTAGATTGCGCATATGTTGAGTGTGAAAGGCATAGAAAACTGAAAAGTACAAGTAGAAAGAAATACATTTCCCTCTCTTTTATAAGGGAAGAGGGAAATGTACCAAGTTGATTATTCGTGGTGACAGCCACCGGATCTGTATGCGCAACAGTCTGGTAATTTTTTATAGTCTTTGTCTGCCGCTTTATGATCCGGCGTATCATGGCCTGCTATATTAATAGCTTTGGTGATACTATTCATATTAGTTTTGGTGCTATTGAACGTGATCTTTAGCAACTTCG
>JAGNOY010000113.1 GCA_017989935.1 Chitinophagaceae bacterium | reverse complement strand
TGTCAATCATAAATGACAGCCTTTTTTATTTTTATTATTATGGTGCATTAAAAGTTTGCATCCCACTTTAATTGTCTAGCTGATCAGTTTCATCAAACAAATTTGAATCTGAAAGCATTGAGCCAAATAAATCCTTGAATTGCATACCTCTTTCGATAATTTGTTTTCCCAATAATGAATGTTCTGCTAATCCATAAAGAACAAATTCCATCATCACGGCATGATTTGTTGGCGTTAAATCTGGATAATATTTATTGACTAAATCCTCCAACCCAACAACAGCTTTTAATTTGGATTGATATGCATCTTCAGTATCACTAAAAAGCAGATCAACTGAATTGCCTTGTCCGAACCAAAGTTGAATTTGTTCATATGGACTTTTTTCTTTCTTCTTTTTAAGTTTGCCTGGATCTGGATACAGTTGAATAAAATGATTTCGTATTGCTTTGCCTAATAGGCTTAAAGCAACCATGGCAGCACCTTCTTGCTCACCTTCATACACTAATTCTATCTTGCCGTTCACTGCAGGAATGATACCAAACAAATCGCTCATTCTTGCATAGGTGCTTGCTTCCTGATTTCTTAACATTCTTCTTTCAGCTGCACTTACTAAATTCTCATAGGCCGAAATAGTGAGCCTTGCTGAGACCCCACTTTTTGCATCAACATATTCGCTTTCTCTGGCCTCACTAGCTAATTTTTCAATGAGTATAGAAACTAATTCGCCCGCTTCTACTTGCAACTTCTGATTTTCACTTAAAGAAGCCTCTTGCAAAGTAATTTGCCGAGACAATTCGATATTCTTTGGATAATGCGTTAAAATTTGACTCCCTATTCGATCTTTGAGTGGTGTAATCATGCTTCCTCGACTCGTATAATCTTCAGGATTAGCTGTGAAAATAAATTCAATGTCTAAATTTAATCTTAACTTAAATCCTCTAATTTGAATATCACCTTCCTGAAGTATGTTAAACAAAGCCACCTGAATTCTGGCTTGCAAATCAGGTAATTCATTTATAACAAAAATGCAACGATGACTTCTTGGAATCATGCCAAAATGAATAACTCTTTCATCAGCATAACTTAATTTTAAATTCGCTGCTTTAATGGGGTCAACATCTCCAATCAAATCTGCTACACTGACATCTGGGGTGGCTAATTTTTCTACATAACGTTCATTCCGATGTAGCCATGCTATGGGTGTGTTATCTCCAAACTCTTCAATAAGTTGTTTGGCATAGTTGGATATTGGATTCAAAGGATCGTCATTAATTTCGCTTCCTTGAATTACCGGAATATATTCATCTAACAGTGAAATAAATTGCCGAGCAATTCTGGTTTTAGCTTGCCCTCTTAACCCTAATAAATTGATATGATGTTTAGACAAAATAGCTCTTTCAACATCAGGTATTACCGTATCTTCAAATCCAATAATCCCTTGAAAAATTGGCTCATTAGATTTGATTTTTAAAATCAGATTCTCCCTGAGTTCTTCCTTAATACTGCGGGATTGATAACCAGATTTTTTTAGTTCACCTAAGTTCTTAATTGATTTGTGCATGTAATATTGATCTAGATTTAAATTCTTTTTTTTCTATTTTTTTCAAAGTCTTCGAAAATATATTCACCAAGGCCTTGAAGGGAAGTGTAAAAGGCCTTTCCTTGATTAGCTTCTGTAAACTCTCTAACGAAATCTTGCAGATAGGGATCGCTTGCTACCATAAAAGTTGTGATAGGAATTTTTAGCTTTCTACAATGTTGGGCTAATGTCAGACATCGATTGACAATTTTTCTATCTAAGCCGAAACTATTTTTATAATAATTGGCACCTTGTTTCAAGCAAGTTGGCTTCCCATCTGTAATCATCAAAATTTGCTTATTGGCATTCTTTCGTTTTCTCAACAAATCCATGGCCAATTCTAAACCAGCTACTGTATTTGTATGATAAGGTCCTACTTGCAAATAAGGCAAATCTTTGATGTCTATTTGCCATGCATCATTGCCAAAAACTAGAATATCCAATGTGTCTTTAGGGTATTTCTGACGAATTAATTCTGCTAAGGCCATGGCCACATTTTTGGCTGGTGTGATTCTGTCTTCCCCATACAAAATCATCGAATGTGAAACATCAATCATTAATACCGTAGAGGTTTGAGTTTTGTACTCACGATCCCTCACTTCGAGATCACTTTCTGTGAGTTTAAATTCTCCGATGCCATGCTGTATTTGTGCATTGCGCATCGATTCTAGCAAGGCAATTTGATCTGGAGCATCACCAAATTCAAATGGTCGAGTGTCAGTGCTTTGTTCATCACCCACACCTATAAATTTAGTTCTATGATTTCCTGATTTCCCCTTCTTTAACTTTCCGAAAATTTGTTCTAAGGCCTGCTTTCTGATGGACTGCTCAGTTTTAGCAGTGATAAAAAAATCACCCTCAACATCTTCGTTTTCTTTAATATATCCTCTTTCTTTAAGTTCATCCATAAAATCTCCCAAACCATAATCTGGTGTGGTTAGTTTATATGTTTTATCTAATTCTGTAAGCCAACTAAATGCTTCATTAAAATCTCCACTAGTATAAGTGAGGAGTTGTTTGAGCACATTAAATAATGTATCAAAAGGTGAGTTTGCATTTTTTTGTGGTAAAGTAAATTGAATCCCAATCATAAAGTAAGTAAATGTAATAAGCTTCTTTCAATATTGACAAGTTAGATTGTTGAAGCGCAATAGATAACAATAATATGATGATGCGCACTTAATTGAATGAATGCGCGAAGGATAGCAGCGAAAATCCCATCTCGTTCTTCAAAACGAGATGGATTGCAGCGTATAGCCTGGCCACGCAACTTATAGATTCAATAGGTGATGAAATTTCTTAGCGTGGCGCGCCCAACTAAAACAGACTAAAAAGTGACAGTCTTCCACATCTGCTGAGAGCCCCGTTGAATAAGTATTTCGAGGCTATCACCTTTTTTATGTTGGCCTAAAACCTTCATATAATCTTGGATTGTTTCTATGGTGCTATCGCCCATGCGTATGATGATATCGCCTTGTTGCAACCCAGCCTTACTAGCGGGCTTGTCATCTGTAACCCCATCTAATCGCAACCCTTTACCCTCGAAAGCATAGTCGGGCATGACACCAAGCGTAACTTTAAAACTACTTGTTGTTGATTCAGGCGACTTGGTTTTATAAAAAGACAATTTAGGCTGCTCGTTTAAATCCATCACTAAGTCGACAATTAATTCGAGTACACTAGCTTCACCCACATAATTTATTTTATCCATATCATCAGTAGGCTTGTGATAATCGCTATGTTGGCCGGTGAAGAAATGCAATACAGGAATATCTTTTAAATAAAATGAAGTTTGATCGCTAGGGCCAACACCTGAACTATCTTGTTTGATTGAAAATGAATGATTCACTTTTGAAAGACTTGGCTTCCACGCCGAGGAAGTACCCACTCCATACACAATTAATTTGTGGGTAGTATCATTCAAACGCCCTATCATATCCATATTAATCATGCAGTTGATATTACTTAATGGCATGGTTGGTTTTTCGCACCATTTTTTCGAACCGATTAAGCCAAGTTCTTCACCTGAGAATGTCATGAATAAAAAATTATATTTTTCTTTGATACCGTTGGTCGAAAAATATCGAGCCAATTCAATAACACCTGCAACACCACTAGCATTGTCGTCGGCACCATTGTGTATTTTACCTTGCGGATTTGCATCTAAACTATTGTGATCATAGCCAAGTCCACAATGATCGTAATGAGCACCTATCACTATAGTGTAAGCAGCTTGATTATCTAAAAATCCTAGCACATTTCGACCTCTCTTTTCACGAATACCTGTAGTGCTTGTGTCATGTACTTTAGGGTTGTATTTATACTTAAAATCATAATAATACCCTTTATTTCCAAGGGGCTTTAAATGATTGGCTTCGAATTTTGAAGCAATATATTTAGCGGCTACCAATTCATCTTGGGTTCCAGTAGCACGGCCATTTAATTTGTCAGAGGCTAAAAAAGACACATCATCTACCAAATGATCTTTGATGATTCTTTGGGCTTGAGCCTTTACGACAACGATTGATACCAAAAAGACAAGAATTATTTTTTTCATAAAATTAATTAACTATACATGATTCAATTTTTACTCGACCCATTCTGCGATAAACAAATTGGTATCTTTAGTATTTCCGTTATTTCTGTTCGATGAAAAAACTAAATATTTACCATCTGGCGAAAACATAGGAAACGCGTTAAATTTACTTTGGTCGGTAATTTGTTCTAATTCAGTTCCATCGTCTTTAATCATGAATAACTGAAAATTATACCCTTCTTCAGTTTGATGATTGCTAGAAAATATAATTTTATCGCCAGCAGGATGATAAAAAGGTGCCCAATTTGCTTTGCCTAAATTAGTGACTTGAAACAGATTAGAGCCGTCGGCATTGCAAGTGTAAATTTCCATGTTTGTCGGAGACACAAGCCCTTTGTTTAAATTACCTATATACTCATTAAACTCTTCATCAGTGTGTGGACGTGACGATCTAAAAACAATTTTGCTTCCATCTGGCGAAAAGAATGCCCCACCATCATACCCTAATAATTGGGTGATTGACTTTTGATCTGTACCATCAATGTTCATTGTCCACAATTCAAGATCACCTGTTTGCATGCTTGTATATACAATTTTATCTCCTTTTGGCGAAACAGTGGCTTCTGCATCGTATCCTTTTAAATTAGTCAATTGCTTTTTGATTTCTCCTTTTTCATTAGCTACAAAAATGTCGAAATCTTCATAGATATTCCATACATATTTATCTTCTTCTGTTTTCACGGGTGGACAATCCTTGCTGCCTTTAAAAGTGGAAGCATAAAGTATACTTTTCCCATCAGGCAAATAATAGCTACAGGTAGTTCGGCCCTCACCATTACTTACCATGCGGGGTTTGTACTTTTTATCTTTCAAGGCTTTTTCTATGTCCATCTCAAAAATTTGATCACATGCCAAGCCCCAAGCAGGATTATTTGATTGAAAAGTTAGTTTTTTCCCATCCGGACTAAAATACGCTTCGGCATTATCACCGCCAAAAGTAAGTTGTCGAATATTTTTTAGATGCTTTTCTTGAGCGAATGATGTAGCGCTGGCCACAATGAGCAACAAGAATATATGAATACTTATTTTCATAGTCACAAATGTATGAAAGGAATTCTACTTGATAAAATTGGATTTGGCTTCTTTCACATATTTAAAATTGACGTATATCCAACTAAAATTCGAAGCAATATCCATATATTTTTTTTGGGCGGCAGACACGCTATCACTCATACGCCGCTGCCTCCCAAAGCATCGGCATCGGGGTATCCGTTCTATCGTTGCCGCAGTATCGTTTTCAATGATTCGTTCAAGTTAGGTTCAATTGAGCTTCATCAAAAAAAAACGCCAGATCGAAGTCTGACGTTTTCTTGATAAGTCAATTTGCTTATTGAATAATTATTTTATCTTGATAAATTATAGTGTTCGAATTCGCCAACTTAATTTGATAAACACCAGCACTAATTCCTTGTAATGAAATTGTATTATTTGCTTCGGTTAATTGTTTAGTGAGGACAACTTTACCTTGAATATCATATAAACTCATGGTCGTATTCTTGAAATTATTCAAATTCAAATTCAAGACACCATTTGTTGGATTAGGATAAATATCTACTAATAATTCTTTAGAATTATTTAACAAAGTAATCATATTGCTATACTTCAATTCGTTATCTTGATTTTTGACGCGAACTCTATAGTATGATTTTGGGCGTATACTTTTCGTATCTATCGTAGTGAAACTACTTATTTTATCTTGTCCAATAGATGAGGTTTCATATACGTCACTCCATGTTTTTGCATCATCACTTCTTTGAAGAACATACTCGTATTTGTTAGATGCTTTTTCGAGATTCGACCAACTCAATTCATGATGCAGTTCTGAGCTTTTGCCTTTCAAAATCAGCGCCTCACTTGGTAATGGGAATGCTGTTGCACCAATATTCATTCGTATGGCTAATGCTTTCATAAATGTTGCACCAAAAGATTCAATATTGCCCCAACCACCCAAAGGTGTAGTGGGCCAATTTACCCAATGTTTACCCACAGTGAATATTTCATCAGTGGTACCAAGTTGCACTGTTGAATCAAATTCTATAGCTGTAACAACATAGGTGCCAGCTGGCAGAAGAATATTACCTCCAAATATTGGCGTAGTTGTGAGTATGGAACTTTGATTAGGATAGGTCATGGTATCTGTAGTGGCCAATATGGTTGTAGGCACTCCACCAACATTTGTATTCCAAATGGCACTAGCATATCGTTCATTGGCTAAATAACCCTTGTTGTAGAATGCTGTAATTGAATATAAATAGGCTGGATTGGTTAAAGTAAATGATTGTCCTATATAACCTCCATTTCCAGCTCCTATACCAAGTCCTCCAACTACTGTACCATTGTCACGTGCAAATACATTGTTTGTAAACTCCATGGTTCTAGTCAATTCATCATTCGCAGTTACAGGATCAACTTCTGTTTGTACGTGATTGTATTTTATCGTATACACATCGGCTATAGTCGGTGTAAAGTCAGGCATAGTAAAAGCCGCATTGGCACCAACAGCAATTGATGCGACAGATGTAGCGGTTGCACTATGCACAAGCACATTCAGTGAGTTGTACACGTTAGCTGTTAAGGCAACATTGGTTAAAGCATTAGCGCCTATATTGCTAA